>DASXMT010000045.1:0-8927 GCA_036495505.1 Acidimicrobiales bacterium
CCCACCGTCTGGCCCAGCGCCTGGCCCAGGTCCGGAAGGTGGGCATGTTGCCGTACCTGCGCCCGGACGGCAAGACCCAGGTGACCTTCGAGTACGAGGACGGCCGCCCGGTCAAGCTCAAGACGGTCCTCATCTCCACGCAGCACAGCCCCAACATCGACCTCGAGACCCTGCTCAAGCCCGACCTGCGAGACCACGTCATCGCCCACCTCGTGCCCCAGCAGTTCGCCTCCGACGGCTACCGGATCCTGGCCAACCCGACCGGCAAGTTCGAGCTGGGCGGTCCCCACGCCGACGCCGGGCTGACCGGCCGCAAGATCATCGTGGACACCTATGGCGGCGCCGCCCGCCACGGAGGCGGCGCCTTCTCGGGCAAGGACCCATCCAAGGTGGACCGCTCGGCGGCCTACGCCGCCCGCTGGGTGGCCAAGCACGTGGTGGCGTCCGGAGCGGCCAGCCGTTGCGAGGTGCAGGTGGCCTACGCGATCGGTGTGGCCCGTCCCGTCTCGTTGCTGGTGGAGACCTTCGGTACCGAGAAGGTCGACCCGGGCAAGATCGCTGCTGCGATCGACGAGATCTTCGACCTGCGACCTGCGGCCATCGTGCGGGATCTGGACCTCAAGCGACCGATCTACCGGAAGACGGCCGCCTATGGCCACTTCGGCCGGTCGGACAAGGAGTTCACCTGGGAGGACACCTCCCGGGTCGACGATCTCAAGCAGGCGCTCGGGCTCTGAGCTCACCAATGGCGGCCGAGGGCCGCGCCCCGATCCAGCCACGCGCGGCCGAGGGTCGCGTTGTCCGGGTGGTGCCCGATGTCCCGGCGATCCAGCGCCGGTTCGACTATCTGGTGCCCGAGGCGATGTCGGGCGATATCCGGGTGGGCAGTCGGGTTCGGGTCCGCCTGCACGGCCGCCGGGTGGCGGCCTGGGTGGTGGAGGTCGACGTGGTCCCGCCCGAGGGGGTGGTGCTGCAGCCCATCGCCGCATCGAGCGGCTTTGGCCCGCCGGCATCGGTGGTGTCCCTGGCCGAGTGGGCGGCATGGCGCTGGGCCGGCCCTCTGTCGTCGTTTTTGGGAACGGCCTCGCCCGACCGGAACGTGCGGGCGTTGCCAGGGGTGCGCATGGCCTCCGCTGTGGCCGCGACGACGTCGGCGGTCGGAGGGTCGGCGGTCGGAGGGTCGGCGGACGAAGGGCCGGCCGCAGGTGGCGGCGAGTCGGACACGATCATCGACCAAGCGCTGGCCTCCGGACGATCGGTGGTCCGCCTGGCACCGGCGCTCGATGCCGTGCTGCTGGTCGAGGCCATCATCCGCCGGTTGCATCGCGTCCTCGTACTGGCGCCCTCCCACCAACGTGTCGACCAGATCGCCGCTCGGCTCCGTCGGTTGGGCATCCCGGTCGCCGTCGTGCCCGAGGCTTGGGCCGAAGCCGCGGCCGGGGCCCGCGTGGTGCTGGGCACCCGCATCGCCGCCTGGGCGCCGATCAAACGGCTCGATGGCGTGCTGGTCATCGACGCCCACGACGAGGCCTACCGCGAGGAGCGGGCTCCTACCTGGTCGGCGGTCGACGTGCTCATCGAGCGGGCTCGGCGGGACGACGCTCCCTGCGTGCTGGTCACGCCCTGCCCCACCGTGGCCCTGCTCGAGGGGGCGGCGCTGGTCAACACATCTCGCGCCGCCGAGCGACGCGGCTGGCCGCCGGTGGAGGTGGTGGACCGGCGGGGGGACGACCCCCGCACCGGCCTTTTCTCGGAGCGCCTCAGCCAGCTCCTCCACTCGGTGCTGCCCGACGGCCGGGCTGTGTGCATCCTGAACCGAACTGGACGAGCCCGGTTGTTGGCCTGCTCGTCGTGCGGCTCCCTGGCCAGCTGCACCAGGTGCGGGGGTGCGTTGGAACAGCAGGATCCCGGGGGGGTGCTGCGGTGCCGTCGCTGCGGGCTCGAACGTCCGGTGGTGTGCGCCGTGTGCGACTCGACCCGGATGAAGCTGCTCCGAATGGGGGTGAGCCGGGCTCGCGACGAGATCTCGGCCCTGATGGGGATCGAAGCGGTCGAGATCACCGCCACCTCTGCGCCCGGTGTCGGATCTTCCGACTCCGGCGACCATCTGGTGGTGGGGACGGAGGCAGCCCTGCATCGAGTGGGCCGGGCGGACGTGGTCGCCTTCCTCGACTTCGACCAGCACCTCTTGGCGCCTCGGTTTGCTGCGGGCGAGGAGGCGCTGGCTCTTCTGGCCCGTGCTGCTCGAGTGGTCGGCGGTCGAGAGGGCGGAGGCCGCATCCTCGTCCAGACCCGGCAGCCTGACCACGTGGCGCTTTCGGCCGCGGTGCACGCCGACCCGTCCCGTCTCAGCGATGGCGAGCGGGATCTGCGGGCCGGGCTGGACCTGCCGCCGTTCGCCGCGTTGGCCTCCGTCGGTGGCCCAGCGGCCGAGGAGCTGATCACCGGGCTGAGCAAGGTCGACGGCTTGTCGGTGTCCTTCCTCGACGATACGAAGTGGCTGGTCAAGGCTCCTGATCACGGCACGTTGTGCGACGGGTTGGCCTCGGTCCCCCGGCCCGCTGGTCGGGTTCGGGTCGAGGTCGACCCGACTGATGTCTGAGAGGAGACCGGAAACCTGACTAAGCCGAAATCGGGTACCCCTCTGAGCCAAAATCGGGAACCTCTCCGAGCCGAGATCGGGGAACGTTCTAGCAGAGACCGGAAACCCAGCGAGGCCGAGTGAGCAGCGCTGGAGGTCCTCGCCGGTAGGATTGTGGGCATGGCTTCGTATTCCGTCCGGCAGTACGGTGACCCGGTCCTGAAGCAAGCAGCGCGCCATGTCGATCAGATCGACGGCAACTTGGCGCGCCTGGTCGACGACATGGTGGAGACCATGTACGACGCCGTGGGCGCCGGCCTGGCCGCCCCTCAGGTCGGTGTGCAAAAGCGCCTGTTCGTCTATGACGTGGGCGACGGCCCCGAGGTGGTCATCAACCCCACCATCGTCGAGACGTCGGGGGAGTGGTACCACGACGAAGGCTGCCTCTCGATTCCGGGCTTACGGCTGGGGATCACTAGACCCGATCGGGTCCATCTGGTGGGTCTGGACCTCGACGGTGAAGAGGTGTCGATCGAAGCGGACGAGTTCCTGGGTCGGGTCTTCCAGCATGAAGTGGACCACCTCGACGGCGTGCTCATGGTGGAACGCCTTGACCCCGAGCAGCGCAAGATAGCCCTCAAGGTGTTGCGGGACCGGGCCCTCGGGCTCGACACCGCCGCTCTGGAGGAGAAGCTGGTCTCCGCCGACAGCGACCAGGTGGTCTGAGCAAGCCTCCTCGGACAGGTTGCCCGGCGGTCTTCTGCGTCGGCATGTCGGCGCGGTCTCCTGCGAACAGGTGGCCTGAGCGGCCTCCCGCGTCGGGATCGGTCGGATAGCGTCCGGCCATGGCCCGACTCGTCTTTCTAGGCACCCCGGTAGCGGCCGTGGCGCCGCTGCAGGCGCTGGTGGCGGCCGGCCACGAGGTGGTGTTGGTGGTGAGCCGAGCTGATAAGCGACGCGGTCGGGGGGGCGATCTCGTACCCAGCCCGGTGAAGGCGGCGGCCCTCGAGTTGGGCCTGCCAGTCACCGATTCCCTTGACGGTCTGGCATCGACCGGTGCTGAGCTCGGGGTGGTGGTGGCCTACGGGCGGATCATTCCCAGCAGCGTGCTCGAGGTCCTCGCCATGGTCAACCTTCACTTCTCGCTCCTGCCGCGTTGGCGAGGGGCGGCACCGGTGGAGCGCGCCATCCTCGAAGGGGATGCCGAGACCGGCGTCTGCCTCATGGCCGTGGAGAAGGGCTTGGACACCGGCCCGATCTATGCCGTCGGCGACACCACCATCGACGAGACCGAATCGGCTGAGGAGCTCAGAGCCCGCTTGGTCGGGATCGGCTGCCGCCTGTTGATCGACAACCTGTCGGACGGCGCCGCCGGATTGCCCATCCCTCATGATCAAGTGGGCGACCCCAGTTACGCCGAGAAGATCCGACCCGAAGAGCTCGAGCTGCGCTGGGAACGCGACGCCATCTATCTCTCGCGGGTTGTCAGGCTGGGCCGGGCTTGGACGACGTTTCGAGGTCGGCGATTGCGGGTGCTGGAGTCGGCTGTCGAGCCGTGGGTTGAGGCCGGAGGGGTACGGACGAGCGCGACGGCGGGAAGCGCGGTATCAGGTGGAGCGATGGAACCGGGTGGAGAAACGAATCCGGGTGGAGCGATGGATCCGGTTGGAGCGACGAATCCGGGTGGAGAAATGGAACCGGGTGGAGCGACGGAACCAGCGGGAGCAGCGGCTGCAGAGGGCGACAGCCCGGGCGCACTGCACGGCGAGTTCGTCACCGCGGGAGAGGGCACCCATCTCCGGTTGATCCGGGTGCAACCGGAGGGAAAGCAGCCCATGTCCGTATCCGATTGGTTGCGTGGCGCCCGTCCGCAGGCGTCCGATCGGCTGGGGGGCTGACGGCGTAGGGTGGGGACGGGCGTCAACACTAGGATCTGAAGCAATGTCGACCGCCACGTCCGACCCGGTCATCCGGATCGCTCCCTCCATCCTCTCGGCCGACTTCGGCAGCCTGGCCCGGGCGGTCAGCGAGGTCGCCCCCAGCGCCGACTGGTTGCATGTCGATGTCATGGACGGCCACTTCGTTCCCAACCTGACCATCGGGCCGCCGGTCGTGTCTTCACTGCGCAAGCACTCCGACCTGTTCTTCGACACGCACCTGATGATCACCGACCCGGCCAGGTATCTCGAGGCGTTCCGGGATGCCGGCGCCGACGGGTGCACCGTGCACGTCGAGGTGGGCGAGTCCGAGAGGCTGGTCGCCCAGATGCGCGACCTCGGCATCCGGGCCGGTCTGGCCCTCAATCCGGACACCCCCTTCGACGCGGTGGAGCCCTACCTGGGTCTCATCGACCTGGTGCTGTGCATGACGGTGTTTCCCGGGTTCGGCGGGCAGTCCTTCATGGCGGAGGTGATGCCGAAGGTTCGTCTGGTCCGTGATGCACTGGACCAGCGCGGGCTCAGCGTCGACCTGGAGGTGGACGGCGGCATCGACGAGTCGACCGTGGTCGAGGCCGCCCGGGCCGGGGCGAACGTCTTTGTATCCGGATCGGCCGTCTTCGGTCGGGACCGACCGGCCGAGGCGGCTGCATCGATTCGAGCTGCGGCGGTGGGCGCCGCTGGCGATACACCCTCGGCCCGATGAGCCTCGACGAGACCGAGATCGGGCCGGGTATGGACCCGGGCGACGAGCCGACCGCCATGTCGGATGACCTGGGCAAGCGGGCAACGGAACTGAGGGAGCGGGCCAGGAGGCTGCGCCAGAGCAGCGAGAGCCTGATCGCCCAGGCGAAGACCGGGAGTCAGGCCGAATCTGGTAGTCAGGCCGAATCTGGTAGTCAGGCCGAATCAGGTGGTCGGGCCGCACCGCTCGGCCAGGTCGAGCCCGGTAGTCGGGTCCAAGGAGCCGAGGTTGCTGGGAGCAGAGGCGAAGGACTCGAGCGAGCGCAGGGAGCCGAGGGGCCCGGCGATGCCAGCGAGGGGCACGAGGGAGCCCAGGGCTGGAGCCATCGGGCCGACGCCGCTGGCGACTGGACCGAGGGCCTGAGTGATCGGTTCCGGGAGTTGTTCGATCGGGGCAAGAAGCTCGACAAGCGGATCGACGGACCGCGGGCCGCGGCTATGGCCGGTGGCTACACGGACGATGAGGGCTGGATGGCGCTGGCCCTCGATGCTGGCGAGCGCGTGCGTGGCCGCACGTCACCGAACCCGTGGGTCGGCGCGGTGGTCGTCACCGCCGATGGTACCGAGTGGTTCGCCGGCGCCACCGCACCGCCGGGAGGAGACCACGCCGAGATCGCCGCGCTGACTGCCGCCGGGAACCGGGCCGCAGGGGGGACGCTGTACGTGACCCTCGAGCCGTGCGCCCATCACGGCCGTACACCGCCGTGCACCGATGCCGTCGTGGCCGCCGGGATTCGACGAGTGGTGGTGGGCATGGAGGATCCCGATCGGCAGGTTGCCGGAGCCGGCATCAAGGCCCTAGCTGGAGCGGGACTCGACGTCGTAGTTGGCGTGGGCGGCGATGCGGTCACGGACCAGTTCGCCCCCTACACCCATCACCGGATCACCGGACGCCCGTGGGTGGTCCTCAAGCTGGCCGCCACCCTCGATGGACGGACGGCTGCCCCCGACGGTACCAGCCAGTGGTTGACCGGCGAGGCGGCCCGGGCCGACGCCCACCGGCTGCGGTCCCGGTCGGATGCCGTGCTGGTCGGCGCGGGCACCGTTCGGCTCGATGACCCCACCCTCACCGTCCGCCTCCCCGACGGGGATCCCGCTGCCCGCCCCGGTGACCAGCAACCGCTGCGGGTGGTGTTGGGCCATGCACCGAGCGATGCGAAAGTCCACCCGGCCCTGGAGCTCGAGGGCGACCTGGGCGACGTGCTCGATGACCTCGGGCGCCGCGGGGTGCTTCAACTGCTGGTGGAGGGAGGGGCGACGGTGGCACACGCCTTTCATGGTGCTGGGCTGGTCGATCAGTATGTCATCTACCTGGCTCCGGCCCTGTTCGGAGGGGACGACGCCCACCCGCTGTTCGCCGGCCCCGGAGCACCCACGTTGTCGGCGTTATGGCGGGGGTCGGTGCAGTCGGTGACTAGCCTGGGTGGTGACCTCCGGGTGGAATTGTCCGCCCGGCAGCGCCCGGGACCCGACGGCCCCGACCGACTGCCTGGACCGACCGGGCACGACGCCGACACCGCCGGATCGGTCGACCACCAAGTCGACGACCGGTCGGGACAGAGGGAATAGAGGGAGAGCAGGTCGATGCCGTTCTCGACGGTCGAAGATGCAGTAGCGGCGGTGGCTCGGGGTGAGATCGTCGTGGTGGTTGACGACGAGGATCGGGAGAACGAGGGCGACCTCATCATGGCGGCCGACGCCGTCACCCCCGAGAAGATCGCCTTTTTCCTGGCTCACACCTCGGGGTTGATCTGCGTGCCGCTCACCCCGGAGCGGGTCCAGCAGCTCGACCTGCCCCTGATGGTGTCGAACAACACCGAAGTCCAGCGGACGGCGTTCACCATCACGGTGGACTACCGGCACGGGACCACGACCGGCATCTCGGCCACCGACCGGGCGGCCACCATTGCCGCACTGGCCGACCCCCACACCCGCCCCACCGACCTCAACCGGCCCGGCCACATCCTCCCTCTCCGCTATCGGCCCGGCGGCGTGCTGAAGCGCGCCGGTCACACCGAAGCGGCCGTGGACCTGGCCCGAGCAGCCGGCCGGTCTCCGGCCGGCGTCCTGTGCGAGGTGGTGAGCGAGGACAAGTCCTCGATGGCCCGCCTGCCCGAGCTGGAGAAGTTCTCGGAGAAGTACGGCTTGCACCTCATTTCCATCGCCGAGCTCATCCGGTACCGCCGGCGCATGGACAAACTGGTGCGCCATATCGCCGCGGCCAAGATCCCCACCGAGTTCGGCGAGTTCACCACCCACGCCTACGAGTCCCTGCTCGACGGCGAGCAGCACGTCGCCCTGGTGAAGGGCGACATCGACGGAAAGCCCGACGTCTTGGTGCGCGTGCACAGTGAGTGCCTCACCGGGGACGTGTTCGGTTCGCTGAAGTGCGACTGTGGCCCTCAGCTGCGGGGGGCGATGCAGGCCATCGCCGCCCACGGCAGCGGCGTGGTCGTCTACCTGCGGGGCCACGAGGGGCGGGGCATCGGGCTGGGCCACAAGCTGCGCGCCTACAACCTGCAAGAGAACGGGTTCGACACCGTCGATGCCAACCTGGAGCTCGGGCTCCCCGCCGACAGCCGGGAGTACGGCATCGGCGCCCAGATCCTGGTGGACCTGGGCGTGACCACCATGCGCCTCATGACCAACAACCCGTCCAAGTACGGCGGCCTGGAGGGATTCGGGCTCGACATCGTGGAGCGGGTCCCCATCGAGTCGTCGCCCACCCCTGAGAACATTCAGTACCTCCGGACCAAGCGCGAGCGCATGGGCCACTTGCTCGAGGGTCTCGATGACGTCCTCTGACCGGACTCAGCTTGCCGAGGGGACCATCGCCAAGGTGGCGGCCCGAGTGGGGTGCTCCGCCGTGGGGGAGGGCGACGCATCCGGCGTGCGCGTCGGCTTCGCCTGCGCCAAGTTCAATGGAGGGATCACCGAACGGTTGCTCACCGGCGCCCTGGAGGCCCTGGCCAAGCACGAGGGTGACCTCGGCGGTGTGACGGTGGCCTGGGCACCGGGTGCCTTCGAGCTTCCCCTGGTGGCCCAGTCCCTGGCCTCTTCGGTCGATGCCGTGGTGTGCCTCGGCGCGGTGATCCGGGGCGATACCGGTCATTACGACTTCGTGGCCGGGCAATGTGCCGCCGGGATCCAGCGGGTCCAGCTCGACACAGGCACCCCGGTGATCTTTGGCGTGCTCACCACCGACACGGTAGAACAGGCGCTGGTCCGATCGGAGCCCGACGAGACCAACAAGGGCTGGGAGGCGGCATTGGCGGCCATCGAGATGGTCTCGCTCCTCGCCGACATCGACGTGCCCGAACTGCTCGTGGAACCAGGAGACTGATCGTGCTGCGCATAGTGCTCCCCAAAGGGTCACTGGAAAAGGCCACGTTGGAGCTGTTCACCGCAGCCGATTTGGCCGTAACCCGCTCGTCGGAGGTCGATTACCGTGCCGCCATCGACGACCCCCGGGTAGACGATGTCCGCATCCTCCGCCCCCAGGAGATCCCGCTGTATGTGGCCGACGGCATGTTCGACGTCGGCATCACCGGCAGGGACTGGGTCGAAGAACGGGGCAGTGACGTGACCACCCTGGGCGTCCTGGCCTATTCCAAGGCCACGTCGAACCCCATTCGGGTCGTCCTGGCCGTGGCCAACAACTCGCC
>DASXMT010000046.1:0-12947 GCA_036495505.1 Acidimicrobiales bacterium
CTCGGACAGCTTCCCGTCCCGGAGGGCCTCTGCCGTCTTCGGGGCGTCGACCAGGGCCATGCCCGTCTCCAAGGTGGAGCGGGCGTGTCCAACCCCCACCCCTTCGGTCTCGGCGATCAGCATGGCTGCGTTCTTGTGCCCGGACCGCTTCCAGATGCCAGAGGACTCGATCCGGGTGGCGAGGGCGATCTTGGCCGAACAGCACAGGCGCTCGACCACCACATAGGACTCGAAGAGGGTCAGGGCGTCCAGGCCATCCAGACGATCGGCATCCAACTCGGCCACCGCCGCTTTCAGCTCGGCCACCAGATGGTCGATGCCCATGTTCGTCGGGCCGTCCGTCGTCTCTGTCCTGGTCTGGGATGCTGCTCGAACCATGTACTCAATAATGCCGGATGGGTATGACAGTCACCGGGGGAGGTATTGGGGCCAGCAGGCTGAAACGTGTCGATTCGGACCGACGAGACGGACCGAGGAATTCGGACCACGGAGAGGACCACGGAGGACACGGGGGACACGGGGGTCCACAGCCCGACAGGAAACCCGAGCCCGGACCCCGGTCGACCCCCAGCGGCCACCGGTACGCTCCGTAGAACGAGTTCTATACTTGTTTCCTGCTCGAGCATGCAGGCGCCCGCGCCCATGCCACCGTCTCAGAGGGGATCCGTCATGGCACGACCAGTGATCGTTGAAGCAGTTCGTTCGCCCATCGGCAAGCGCAATGGATGGCTGTCCGGGTTTCATGCTTCCGAGCTCCTGGGCAACGTTCACGTCGAGCTGGTCAAGCGGGTGGGCATCGATCCCGGTGCAGTGGAACAGATCGTCGGGGGATGTGTGACCCAGGCCGGCGAACAGGCATCCAACGTGACGCGGACGGCGTGGCTCGGCCAGGGCCTCCCCTACGAGACGGCGGCCACCACCATCGACTGCCAGTGCGGGTCGGCCCAACAAGCCAACAACTTCGTGGCCAACCTGGTCAGCGCAGACGCCATCGAGGTCGGTATCGCCTGCGGCGTGGAGGCCATGAGCCGGGTGGGACTGGGCGCCAACACCGTCAACGGCCCCGGCAAGTCCAAGCCGGCGGACTTCCCGTGGGACATGCCCGATCAGTTCGGGGCGGCCGAGCGCATCGCCACCAAGTACGGGATCACCCGCGCCGATGTGGACTGGTTGGGCCTCGAATCACAGCGGAAGGCGGCCAGGGCCGTGGCCGAAGGACGCTTCGAGCGCGAGATCGTCACCATCGAGGCGCCGGTCGTCGGTCCGGAGGGGCCGACCGGTGAGCGGAAGCTGGTGAACAAAGATCAGGGCCCCCGGGACACCACGGCCGAAGGTCTGGCTGCACTCAAGCCCGTCCTCCCCGATGGTATGCATACCGCCGGCAACAGCTCGCAGATCTCCGACGGCGCTGCCGCCATTCTGTGGATGTCCGAGGACCGTGCCCGGGCCGAGGGATTCCGACCTCGTGCCCGTATCGTGGCCCAGACCCTCATCGGATCGGATCCCTACTACCACCTGGACGGACCCATCGCCGCCACCGCTGACGTCCTGAAGAAGGCAGGGATGACCATGGAGGACATCGAACTGTTCGAAGTGAACGAGGCGTTTGCATCGGTGGCTCTGTCCTGGGCCAAGGTCCACGAGGCCGACTGGACCAAGGTCAACGTGAACGGCGGGGCCATCGCTCTCGGGCACCCGGTCGGCTCCACCGGGTCCCGTCTGATCACCACGGCACTGCACGAGCTCGAGCGGACCGACAAGTCGCTGGCCCTCATCACCATGTGCTGTGGCGGTGCGCTGGCCACAGGAACGATCATCGAGCGACTCTCGTAAACGACTCTCGTAAGCGACTTGTAAGCGACTTGTAAGCGACTCTTAGGCGACTTTCGGGGCGCCTGCCGGCCCAACTGGCGAGCGGGGGCACAGGCGAAAGTAGAATGCGTTCTAATTCGCTGGACGACCGGCACCTGCCAACACCGGGCCACCCCGGCGCCCGCAAGGGTTCCGGGTCGACCTGTCCGACTCGATGAAGGGGAGCGATCGTGAGCGGTACCGAACACCTGACCTTTGAGCGACAGGGCTCGACGGCAATCGTCACCATGAACCGGCCAGAGGCGAAGAACGCCCTTTCCGGTCCCATGCTGGTGGGCATGCTGGACGCCTGGCTCGAGATCGACGCCGACGACAGCATCCGGTGCGCCATCCTGACCGGGGCCGGAGGCTCCTTTTGTACCGGCATGGACCTGAAGGCGGTGGGTGGGGGCGACCGCTCTGATGAGATCAAGCAGCGGATGGCTGACGACCCCGACCTTCACTGGAAGGCACTGCTCCGTCATTATTCGCTGAGGAAGCCGCTCATCGCCGCGGTCGAGGGTTGGGCGGTGGCCGGTGGGACCGAGATCCTCCAGGCCACCGATATCCGGGTCGCCGGTGAGGGAGCCAAGTTCGGCGTCTTCGAAGCGAAGCGGGGGCTGTTCCCCCTAGGGGGCTCCACCGTTCGCCTTCGCCGGCAGATACCCTTCACCGTGGCCATGGACCTGCTTCTCACCGCCAGAGAGGTGTCCGCTCAGGAGGCACTGCAGATCGGCCTCATCGGCCGGGTCGTGCCCGACGGTAGCGCACTGGAGACGGCGCTCCAGATCGCCGAGGTGATCGGGTCCAACGGGCCGCTGGCCGTCGAGGCCATCAAGGCATCGGTGAAGGCGACCGAGGGCCTGTCCGAGGAGGAGGGCCTCAAGGTGGAGCTGGAGATCGGGTGGCCCATCTTCGGCACGGAGGATGCCAAAGAAGGGCCGAAGGCGTTCGCCGAGAAGCGACCGGCCAACTTCCAGCGCCGATGACCGCCGTGGATACGCAGGGGGCCTCCGAGGATGCCGCACCACCCAAGGCCCCCGCTACACCCAACGACCGACTAGCCGCCGCCCTCCGGCGCGTGATCGACGCCACCGTCTCCCCTCTTGAGTGGGACACCATCACGGCGGCGGCGATCGCCATCGAGGCCGTAGCCGACTCGCTCGATGCTGAGCCCGTCACCCGACCCCGCAGGCGGAACAATCCCTCCGCCGATCGGGATCCCATGGACTTCTTCCCCAACAGTCCGGTGATCGGTACGTCCAACCCGATCGCTCCGCCGGTGACCCTGGTGGCCGTGGACGGCGTGGACGGTGGCATGCGAGAGATGCGGGGGACGGTCAACTTCGGATATCCCTATGAGGGGCCGCCGACCTGCGTGCACGGTGGCGTCATCGCCGAGGTCTTCGACGAGGTGCTGGGCGCCACCAACATCGTCGCCGGCAATCCCGGCATGACCGGGACCCTGACCATCAAGTACCGCAAGCCCACCCCGCTGCTCACCGACCTTCGGATCGAGGCACGCTGCCTGGGGTGGAGCGGGCGCAAGATCAGGACGTGGGGCGGGATGTACAACGGCGACGTGCTGACCGCCGAAGCCGAGGGCGTGTTCATCGCCGTCCGGCCGGAGATGATGCTGGCCATCGCCGAAGGGAACGAGGACGTAGCCGACCCGGACATCGTGGCCGCCATCCGAAGCGAGACCACGCAAGCCATCAAGGACCGGGAGGTGTACCGGGCGGCAAAGGCGGCCAAAGCCGAGGCCGAAAGGGCCGCCGAACCGGGTGGCTCCTAATCCCCATTGACCCGAGCTTGCCGGTCCTGACCTGATCGACCCGAGCAAACGGGCTCTGGACCTGATCGAACCGAGCAAACGGGCTCCGGACCTGATGGGCCCCGAGCAAACGGGCTCCGGACCTGATCGAACCGAGCAAAGCCGGCTCAGATCTTGGCTTGGCCTTCCCAATAGGGATCCCGCAACTTGCGCTTGTAGAGCTTGCCGTTCGGGTCCCGGGGCATCGAGTCGGTGAAGTCGATGGACTTCGGGGTCTTGAACTTGGCCAGCTTCTCGGCGCAGTGGGCCAGGATCTCCTCGGCCAGCTCGGGCGTAGGCTCGACGCCCTCGGCCGGCTCCACCACGGCCTTGACCTCTTCGCCCCAGTCCTCGTTGGGAATTCCGAACACGGCCACATCGCCCACCTTGGGGAAGCTCAGGATCACGTTCTCGATCTCGGCCGGATAGATGTTCGCTCCACCGGAGATGATCATGTCGATCTTGCGATCGCGCAGGAAGAGATACCCGTCCTCGTCGATCACGCCGACGTCGCCGACGGTGAAGAAGTTCCCGATGCGGTTCTTCTGCGTCTTCTCCTTGTCCTTGTGGTACTCGAAGCCACCACCGGACATGGACATGTACACGGTGCCGATGACGCCCGTCTCCTCGATGCGGTTTCCCTCGTCGTCGAAGATGGCGATCTCGGAGATGGGCCAGGGTCGGCCGACGGTGCCCGGCTTCTTCAACCACTCCTCCGCGGTTACCAGCGTGCCGCCACCTTCGGAGGCGGCGTAGTACTCGTCGATGCAGAAGCCCCACCAGTCGATCATCTTGTGCTTCACGTCGACGGGGCAGGGTGCTGCGGCGTGGATCATGTGGCGGAGAGACGAGAGGTCGTACTTGGATCGGACGTCGTCGGGCAAGGTGAGTAGCCGGTGGAACTGGGTGGGGACCATGTGGGAGGTGGTGACCCGGTACTGCTCGATGAGCTGCAGCATCCCCTCCGGTGTCCACTTGTCCATCAGCACGAGGGTGTGGCCGAGGTGTACGGATGCCCCGGCGAAGCGCATCACCGCCGTGTGGTACAGCGGCGAGCCCACGATGTGCACGTTGTCGTCGTGAGGCTGGATGTTGAACAAGAACAGGATGCCGCACAAGCCCAGAGCGGCTTCTTCGGGCGTGGCATCCCCCAGTGGCCGGAAGATGCCCTTGGGGTTGCCTGTGGTGCCGGAGGTGTAGTTCATGACATCGCCGATGGTGCGGTCGGACGGGTCGTCGGTGGGCTGGCGATCGCGCAGCTCGGTCAGCGACGAGAAGCCGGGAATGTCACCCACGGCCAGGCTGGTCGCCGCGGGCAGCTCGGCTTCGTCGGCCGCGTCCCGTGCGACAGCGGCGAAGCGATCGTGGGCCACGAATACCCTGGCCCCCGAGTCCTTCAGTATGTAGGCCACTTCGGGCCCCACCAGATGATGGTTGATGGGCACCAGACGCCATCCGGCCTGCAATGCGGCCAGGTAGAGCTCCACGTTCTCTGTGCAGTTGGGGAGGAGGGTGGCAACCACGTCGCCCCGCCCCACGCCCAGTTGGCGAAGACCGTGGACGACCTGATTGGTCTGCTCCAGCAGTTCGCCGGCGCTCATCTCCGCTCCGTCCGGCGTCACCAGGGCCAGGTGGTCGGGGTCCTCGTGGGCCAGGGCCCAGAATCCAAAATCACCCATGTTGGTCGTCTCCCCCTACGCTGATTCGGCTTGGGACATCGAGCTTCGGCTTGGGACATCGAGCTTCGGCTCGGGACATCGAGCCGCTGTTGCAGGCCAACGCCCCAGACCAGGGCCAAACGCTAGAACAGGTTCTCGTCTACGGTCAACCGGACCCGGTTGGGGACTGGATGCCCGATCGATGAGACCGGCCCCTGGTCAACGAGCAGTCTCGATGTCAGAACCGGCTGACCCACCAGTGGCCCCAGCAGGAACGGGCTGGGCGGTCTCCCCGGCGCCATGGGTGTTCCTCGCAGCTTGTGGGGCAACCGCCGGCTCCTCGGTATCGGTCTTACCGGCCCGCCAGCGCTGGAACGGCCCCACCCGAGTGGCCAGGACGATCAACCCTGCAACGCTGAGGGCGATGCCTGCCGTCTCGACCAGGATGAAACCCAGGTGGCTCGGATCGGTGAGCCAGAGGTACTCGTCGAAGAACCGTTCGATTCCCCACAGCACCATGGCCACCCCGATGACGATTCCCGCTGGGGGAAGGGACCGGGCGGACACCGAGCTGACCAGTCCACCGCTCCCAGCTCCAGCTCCCGTGACAACACCAGCACCGGAACCAGCACCGGAACCAGCACCGACGCTGTCGGCGGCAAGGTCTTTCGGGGCCTGGCTGCGGAGCCATCGCTCGACCAGGAGCAAGATCCCGAAGATGGCGAAGTCGCCGATGGCCTGGAAGATCGGTACCGGGAGCCTTTTCCCCACCTCTCCGGCGTAGTACATGCCGAACCAGGCAGTGGTGGGATGGCCGCCGCCCCGGACCATCAGCTGGGGCCCCAGCAGGCGCCCGATGCCCCACGCCGCCATCAGCACCGGCGCGATCAGATCGAGGAGACGGACGGTCGAGATCTCCGGGCACCGCCGCCGGGAGACGATGATCCCTACCGGGATGGCGAAGATCAGGCCGCCGAACGAGGACAGACCGCCCTGCCAGATGGCAAAGACCTGCATGGGGTCGCTGCGGTACTGGGAAAGGTTGGGCAGGACGCTGACCACGCGGGCGCCCACGATGGCGGCCACGATCACCCAGATGAACATCCCGGTCACCCATTCCGTCGGGTAGCCGTTGTTGCGCAGCCTGCGCTCGAAGTAGCGGAGGCCGAACCAGAACGTGAGGGCCAAGCCGATCCCGTAGGTGTGGACCTCGATGAACCAGATGTGGAAGGCGACGGGGATTGGTCTCATGGTCAACGCGAGCCGGGCGGAACTGCCGCCGGCGTCCCTTCAGTATGCCTCAGACCCCCGGTAGGGTGGACGTCGAGGTAGGTACTCGGCGTGGAAAAAAGGGTTCCGGCAAGTGGATCCGGCAAAGCGAGGGGATGTGATGGCTGTCCTCACGGACAAGGTTGCGATTGTCACCGGCGGTGGTTCGGGTATCGGCGCGGCCAGCGCCGCTCGCCTCGCCGAGGCGGGTGCATCCGTGGTGGTCGTCGACCTGGATGAGGCCTCGGCCCGCGAGGTGGCCAACCGGGTGGGCGGCTTTGCCGTCGCCGCCGACGTGAGCCGGTCCGATGAGTGGATCTCGATCGGGGCCGCCGCCGTCTCCCAGTACGGAGGGGTCGACCTGGCCCACCTCAATGCGGGCGTGTCAACGGGGGAGCCGGACATCACGTTGCTGACCGACGAGCAGTACCGCCGAGCCGTCGGGGTGAACGTGGACGGGGTGGTATTCGGCATCAGGGCGTTGGTCCCGCTCCTCCGCCAGCGAGGCGGCGGTTCGCTCGTGGCCACGGCATCGCTCGCCGCGCTCATCGGCTACTCGCCGGATCCCATCTACGGGCTGACCAAGAGCGCGGTGGTGGGCCTGGTGCGGGCACTCGCTCCGCAACTAGCCGAACAGCACATCACCATGAACGCCATCTGCCCCTCGTTGGTGGACACCAACATGCTCGACGAGACCATGCGGGGAGAGCTCAAGGGATCGGGGTTCCCGCTCATCGAGCCCGAGACGGTGGCAGAGGCGGTGTTGCAGTGCCTCCTGGGCGAGGAGACAGGACAGGCCATGGTGATCCAGGCTGGACGGGACCCACTGGCCTACCGCTTCGCCCGGCCCCCGGGACCACGCGTCGAGGGGGCAGAAGGAAAGCTCCCGCCTGCGGCACTCGCTGCTCACGACCAGAAGTAGCACGGCCCACCGTGGAGCGCCCGCCATCCCCTCGGGGAGAGCGGAGGATGCCCCTCCTGTAGAGCGCCCGGCCCCGTCCCTTTGTGTAGAGGGCGATTCGCACGGCGATGCCGACGCTACGGCCGGCCGACACCCCAGAAGCCGTCACCGGTACGCACGGGGGTATCCCAGACGACCGCTCCGGTGTAGGGCGCCTCGACCATCATCCCGCCACCGATGTACATGGCCACGTGCTCGGAGGCGTTCACGCCGTAGAACAACAAGTCACCGGGCTGGATATCTGCGAGGGAGACATGGGTGGTCTCGTCGTACTGGGCACCCGTGTAGTGGTCGAGCTGAACACCCGCCTGTCCCCAGGCCCATTCGGTGAGACCCGAGCAGTCAAACGCCACTCCCGGGCTCTCTGCGCCCCACTGGTAGGGCACGCCAAGTTGGCTCTGGGCGGCGGCCACGGCTGCCGCGGCGCCGCTCGCCGCAGGCGCAGAGCTCGTAGTTGCCGGTGCAGCCGCCGGTGCCGGTGCCGGATCTGGTGCTGATGCTGGCGTAGGAGCGGGCGCTGGTGCTGGTGTAGCTGCTGGTGCTGGTGCTGGTGTAGCGGCCGAAGTAGGAGTGGGCGAACTGCTGTCCCCGCCGCCACTGCCACTGCTCCCGTCACCACTGCCGCTCGATGAAGCGGTGCTCGATGAGGAGGTGCTCGGCGAGGTGCTCGGCGTGGCTGGTGTCGCTGCTGCCTGCGCCGACTCGACTTGTTGCTGGGCCGCCTGCTGTTGCGCCGCCTTCTGGGCGGCCACCTGCTGCACGAAGGCCGCCGCTTGAGCCTGCGCCTTGGCATCCTGTTGCTGCTGCACCAGGTTCGCTACATTCGCCTTGGCCTGGGTGAGTGCGGACTGCTCCTGGCTCACCAGATCGTTGGCTTGCTTGCTGGCTGCGGCAATGTTGCTCTGGGCCGTGGTGGCCTGGGCCTGCTGTTGGTTCAGCGAGTTCTGCTGAGCCTGCAACAGGGCTTGGGCGGTCCGCAGGTTGTCGATGGTGGTGTTCACATTGCCGGCGGCAATATTCGAGTAGACGGAGCGAATGCCGGCCGTGTTCTTGTCCGAGGTGAACATATCGGTGACCGAGCTGGAGGTTCCGGCGTTCACGTAGGCCTCGACCGCTTGCCTTGTGAGCTGGGCCTGGTCGTGTGCGACCTTTGTGCGGGTCTGCGTGATCTTTGTCTGGGTAGCGGCGATCTGCCCGTTCACCTGCTGCAGCTGGTAGGTGGCCTGATCGTACTGCTGGGAGAGGGCGTTGATCTGCTGGCCCGTGGCCTGGATCTGGGCCTGGAGGGAGTTGGCCTGTGCCTGGGCATCGGAGATCTGGTCGGCGGAGGCAGGGACCGAGGGCACTACTGCCGCACCGACGGTACCGGTGGCGATGACTGCGGCCACCGCGGCCACAGCCCAACTCCGCCGACCCATTGACGGGAGCAGACCCATTGACGGGAGTTGCCGCAAACCTCTGGACAGAACATGCCGCCGAACCATTGAAGAGAGCCATCGCCAACTGTTGGTCGCCAGCGGCTGGTCAGACGACGGGGTCGTCAGCGGCTGGTCAGACGATGGGGAGGTGAAGCGCCGTTGGGTGGCTGGGTGCATAGGCGACATCTGTACCTTCGCAGCCTTGCGTCGGGTGTTGAACCATGACCACGATGACACGATTTCCCGCGTCATGCGCGGACACGCTGGTTTGTTCGATCTGGGCCTCGGCTTGTCCTACGCCGAGATGCCCATGCTGGACCTGCGTTAGGGGCGACCCACGCCCACGAAATCGTCAGCGGCATCGGTTCGCACCGCGGTAATCCACACGTTGGCACCGGTGTAGGGGGCCTCGATCATCTGGCCTCCCCCGACGTACATGGCCACGTGCTCATCCCCACCGGGACCGTAGAAGAGCAAGTCACCAGGCTCGATGTCCGCTAGTGGCACAGGGGTCGAGTCGGCGAACTGGGCACCGGAATAGTGGGGCAGAGGCACGCCTGCTTGGGTCCACGCCCATGCCGTCAACCCGGAGCAGTCGAACGCCACGCCCGGGCTCTCTGCACCCCACTGGTAGGGAACGCCGAGCTGGCTCTCGGCTGCGGCCACGGCCCCTGAACCACCTGATGAGGGGGCGGGTGCGGCCGTAACCGTTGGAGCAGCTGAGGCGCCACCACTGCTGGACCCACCACCACCGCAACCGCTCGTGCTGCTCGTGCTGCTGCTGCTACTACTGCTCGTGCTACTGCTCGTGCTACTGCTGGACGGGCTACTGCTGGACGTCGAGGGGGACGGACTGGCTGCCTGCGTCGCTGGCTGGGCTGCCGCCTGCTGGGCTGCGGCCTGCTGCTGGGCCGCAGCCTGTTGCTGCTGGGCTACCAGCTTGGCGTTGACGCTCGCTGCTGCTGCTGCTGCCGCCGCCTGCTGTTGCTGTTGGACGATGGCAGCCACTTGGCTGTTGGCCTGGCTCAGCGCGCTCTTCTGCTGGGCGACCAATTGGTTGGCCTGGTCGGTGGAAGCCTGGATGCTCTGCTGTTGAGACGTCGCCTGGGTTTGCTGAGTCTTCAGCGAGTCCTGCTGGCCCTGCAGCTGCGACTGGGCGGTGTGCAGGTTGTCGATGGTGGTGTTGACGTTGCCGGCGGCGATGTTCGAGTACACCGATCGAATGCCCGCTGTGTTCTGGTCGGAGCTGAACATGTCGGTAACACTCGACGTGGTGCCGGCGTCTACGTACGACTTCACCGCTTGAGCAGTGAGGAGGGCCTGATCCCGGTTGACCTCGTTTTGGGTCTTGGTGATCTGGGTCTGGGTCTGGCCGATCTGCGTCTTGATCTGCTGCAGCTTGTAGGTGGCCTCGTCGTACTGTTGGGACAGCGTGTTGATCTGCTGACCCGTCTGTTGGATCTCTGCCTCTATGGACGCCGCCTGCGCTTGGGCGTCGGACAACTGGTCCGCACCGGCTGGGCGAGGAGAGAGAGCCACCACGGAGGTGATCCCGGTGACGATAGCTAGGGCGAGCATCGCAGTTCCCCACCGGGGCGCTCTGCGTACCTCTTTTGCACCTATCTTCGCCGTCGAATAAGGCAAATCGACGTCAGTCACAACGGGGAACTGTTTAGTCCATCCGATCACAAGCTGCAAGTACCCCCCGCAAAGTGACCCCTCTACCAGGCATAACGCTAAATGGACGATGCCGGGACTCCGACGTGACGTTGAGCGCCGGGCCACGATATCGTCGTTCACGTGGGCGAAATCATCGAATATGCCAGCAACGGATCGCATGCGCAGGGCTATTTGGCCAGCTCGGACCCGGGTCGACCTGGGGTGATCGTCATTCAGGAGTATTGGGGCCTGGTGGACCAGATCAAACACACCTGTGACCGATTCGCCGCCGAGGGATTCACCGCTCTCGCCCCCGACCTCTACCACGGTACGAAGGTGCCCCTGACTGAGCCCGACGAGGCGGCCAAGGAGATGATGGCCCTCTCCATGGACGTCACGGCCAAGGAGTTGAACGGAGCGGTGGACGAGTTGGTCAGGCGCACCGGCCGGGACCGCGTGGGGGTGATCGGCTTCTGCATGGGCGGCGGTCTTGCCCTCGTCCTCGGGACCCAACGACCGGATGCCGTGGCCGCCGTGGTCTCCGCCTACGGGCTCATCCCATGGCCTGATGCGACACCCGACTATTCGAAGCTCGGTGCGCGCGTGCTTGGGCATTTCGGTGAGAACGATGACTTCTTCACCCCCGAGGCGGCGCGGGAGCTCGAGTCGCAGTTGAAGCAATTGGGCAAGGACGCCACGTTCTACACCTACGAGGGTGTATCGCACGCGTTCTTCAACGAGGACCGGCCCGAGGTCTACAACCCGGAGGCGGCCGCGCTGTTGTGGGACAGGACCATCGCGTTCTTCCGCGAGACCTTGGGCTGACGCCGTAGTGGCCGAGCCCGGTTTGGTCGACCGGTACCTCACACTCGGATTGCGGTTGGGTCGACACATCGACGGATTGGTCGACGCCTACTACGGGCCGCGCCAACACGCCGACCGCGTAAAAGCGGAACCGTTGCTGCCACCCGACCGCTTGATCGCCGAAGCCAGATCCCTCCTGGCCGACATCGACGCCGGCGCTTCGCTCGACGGGACCGAGCCATCCGGCCCACGTGCGTCCAGCACCGCCACCGACGGCGCGGCGCCGGCCCGACGCCGTTGGCTGCGAGCACAGGTCCTCGGGCTGGTGACCACTGCTTCGAAGTTGAACGGCGAGGACATCGGCTACGCCGACGAGGTCGAGGCCTGTTACGGGGTACGCCCTACGCGCGTGCCCGAGGAGGAATTGCTCCAGGCCCACCGGCGGCTCGACGAGGTCCTTCCCGGCTCGGGCCCCCTGGCCGATCGCCTGGTCAGCTGGAGGGAGGCGCACGCGGTGCCGGTGGACAAGCTCCGTCCTGCCATCGACTCGCTGGCAGAAGACCTCCGGGCCCGAACGGCCACACTGTTCGGACTTCCCGACGGCGAGCACATCGAGTTCGAGCTGGTCACCGACCAGCCCTGGTCGGGCTTCAACTACTACCTGGGGAACCTCTCGAGCCGGGTGGCCGTGAACACCGACCTTCCCGTGCTCTCCACCAGCCTGGCTCACCTGGTGGCCCACGAGGCCTATCCCGGCCACCACACCGAGCACACCAGAAAAGAGGTGGGGCTGGTCCGCCGGCGCCGGTGGCTCGAGGAATCCATCTTCCTGGTCGGCACCCCGCAGTGCCTCCTGGCCGAGGGACTGGCCGACCTCGGATTGGAGGTGGTGATGGGCCGCCACCCCGAAGCGACGGTGGCCGAGCACATGCACGCCTTGGGCATCCGTTACGACACCGAGGTGGTGGGCGCGGTGTCGACCGCCGGTGAGGCGCTGGGGGGGGTCCGCCAGAACGCGGCGTTCCGGCTCCATGAGGACGGAGCCGATCCCGACGTGGTGATCGACGAGGTGGCCAGGTGGGGTCTGCTCCCACGCGATCGGGCGGCCAAGTCCGTCGAGTTCCTGGTCCATCCCACCTGGCGGGCATACCTCACGTGCTACGTCGAGGGCCTGCCCCTGTGCCGGCACTTCGTGGGGGGTGATCCCGCCCGCTTCGACCGCTTGCTGGCCGAGCAGCTCACGCCGGCTGATCTGCGTGACGACCCGGCTTCGACGGTCTGACGCTCTCCCTGTCGCCGCCATCGGCGCCAGCCAGGCCGTGATCGGTGCTACCGAGGTCGCCGTCACGACCGACCACGCGGCCAGCGTCCACGGATCGCACACCGTTGCTGCCCGCCGCTCTCGCACCGGCCGGCAGCGCCATCCCACCGGCCGGCGCCGCCATCCCACCGGTCCGCAGCGCCAGCCCCTTGACCATCAGCTCATCTTCCACCCGCTCGGCCACTTCGTCCTG
>DASXMT010000047.1:0-5860 GCA_036495505.1 Acidimicrobiales bacterium
CTCCAGGTGACCTTCCGTGATGATCGGTCCCATGACGGTGCCCGGATCGAGTGGGTCGCCTACAGCCAACACCGCTGCGACCTCCCTCACCCGGTCCACGACCTCTTCATAGATATCGGCGTGGACGAGAAGCCGAGTCGGCAGAGCGCATCCTTGGCCGGACATGTAGAGCGCCCCTACGGCTGCAGATCGCGCCGCAGCGTCGATATCGGCATCCGGAAAGACGATATTGGCCGACTTTCCCCCCAACTCCAAAGCGACAGGCTTTGGGCCGACCGCCGCTGAAGCCTGAATTTTGCGGGCGGCGCCAACGCCCCCAGTGAAGCTCACCTTGCGTACGTCCGAGGCACGGACCAAACGATCCCCGGCAGCACCGTCCCCGTGGACGACGTTGATGACTCCGGGAGGGAAACCGGCCTCGATGGCAAGCTCGGCGAAGCGTACGGTCGTGAACGGGGCCACCTCGCTCGGCTTGATGACGACGGTGTTTCCGGCGGCCAACGCCGCACCGGCTTTCCGTCCGAGGGCGGACAAGCCGCCATTCCAGGTCATGATGAGCGCCACGACACCGTACGGTTCCGGCAGCACGTAATCGAGGCTGCGAGCCGGGTCTACCTGGATAACTTGGCCCTGCATGGTCGCGGCCACGCTGGCGTTGTATTCCAGGACATCGGCTCCCCTGACGGAAAAGACCTCCGTGAGAGAAAGAGGCAGGCCGGTCTCCAAAGTGAGAATCCTGGCCAACTGGCTGCCGTTCTTCTCGACCAAGCGAGCCAGCGCTACAAGAAGAGCCTGGCGTTCGTAGGGGGCGAGATCCCGCCACGGGCCTGCTGCCCGCTTGGCCGCCGCCACTGCATCGTCCACCTCGCTCCCGGCCGACATGGGGATCGTGGCCTGTACGTCTCCAGTACTCGGGTTCACGTGTGGCCGCGAGCCGCCGGTCGCTGATGCGGACCAGTCCCCCCCGACCAGGTGTTGCGGTACTGGCAGCAACTCCTCGGCCCAGCTCTGGTGCTTCGAATGCTCAATCGACATGGACGCTCCGTTCAGTGGGAGGGGGATGAGCTCGGCGCTTCCACATCGAGCAAGACGGGCGCATCCGCGGCTAGGCGTTGCGCCGCCAGATCAGCGAACAGTCGTGTGTCGGTGATCGCCTGTGAAATGTATGCAGAACTCGCCAAGTCGCTCACTCCCCCCGGGATCGACAACACCTGATGATCTCAAATAATAATAATCAGATCATCTAGACCTGTCCAATCTCATGACGCTGCTCCCCGTCGACGCTGAGCGGGGCGCGACCGGGCGTTCTGTGGCTTCAATCACCGTGCACGCTTCAGTCCGGCGCGAGAGCCGCCGCTTTCCGAAATTCCGGCCCATACCGCGTCCCGATTCATAGGCAATGCGGCGAGGATCCGACGTCAGCGAGGGGCTCAGCTTCAGCCTTCCAGGACTCGAGGCGCCCGGGAAGGGTCATCGATCCCATCCACGCGGACGGGTGCGATCTTGATGTCCGGCTGCAGCGTCGGCGACGGATCGACCGATTGGCTTTCGGCACGCCCGAAAGAGCGCCTCGCCAACGAACCGATCGCACTCAACTCCCTCTGGCTTCCCACCACGATCCCGTCCGGGTTTCTGACCAACGTCAGGATGAGGGCGATGCCCGAGAGCAAGTCCTGCCATCTGGACAGTGCACCGAAGTGGTTCAGGAATGTCCAAAAGATGCCCCCGGTAGCGATGGCCCCGACCAGGAGACCTCCGCCCAGGCTGCCGATGCTTGCGATGTACACCAACGCAAAAAAGAAGATGGACCCAAGAGGCGCGAACGAGACAAAAGAAATGTTCACACTCTGATACCCGAAAAGCGCTCCACCGACCCCGGCGATGAACGAGGCCAGAGCGAACGCGCCGACCTTGACCTTCTTGACATCAACGCCGTAGCTCAGAGCCGAGCGTTCATTTGTACGGGCCGCAAGCATCTGCTTGCCGAATCGTCCGAGTCGAAGCCACACCATTCCCAGATAGGTGAGGGCGAGGATCACGGCGACGACCGCAGTGAACCGTACTGGTTGGGTGTTCGGGTTGATGCTCCACCCGAAGAGGCTCGGGCTGCGGACACTCAGACCGTTGAACCCTCCGGCCCATCTCGAACTCGAGAACAGCACGCTGTTGATTGCCACGGCGGCGCCGAGCGTCACGATGGCCAGGCTCACGCCTCGGATGCGCAACGCAGGCAGGCCGATGATAAATCCGAGCACAGCAACGACCAGACCCGAGAGAACCAGGGTGGGAAGGAAGGGCAGGCCAAGAGTGCCACTGAACTTTGCTGCGGCAAATGCGCCCACGCCTGCGAATGTCAATTGGGCAAGCGAGATCTGGCCGCCGAGGCCGGTGATGAGCACAACGGAGAGACCGATGATCGCCGAGATCAGTCCCGTGGCGATGGCGGTCTGATATGGCGTGCTCGAGTGCAACGCCACGGTAAGCAGAACGACAACGACAACGCCGACCCCGACGGTGATCAGCCTCCGTCCGTTTGCCCCCATCCTGGGGCGGGGTGCAGCCGGGAACCGCCCTTCTGTGAGCGCTCCCCGGGCTGGAAGACGGCCTCCCGCCATCAACACAATCAGGATCAAGACAAAGGGTATTGCATCAGAGAGGCCGTTTGCGGGGATGACACTCGGCCACACATTCACTACTCCACCGGTGACAAGGGACCCGAGGATCCCGATTGCGATTCCCACTGCGGTGACAAGCGAGAACGATGTGAACCTACCCACCAGCGCGGCGGCCAGGGCAGGCAGGATGAGCAGACTGAACACTTCTGGGGTCAGTGAGGTGATCGGGGCGATGAGGATCCCAGCGAGCGCGGCGAGGCCGCTGCCGATAGCCCAATTGACCGAGGCGATGGCGTCAGGCGAGTATCCCAGCAGGCCCGCACCCTTTTCCGACTCGGCGGCGGCCCGGGTTATCAGTCCGAACCTGGTGAACCGATATAGAAGCCACAAGCCGCAGCCCAGCACGACTGCAATCCCAAAGAGCCACAGTCGGTTCGCGGCGAAGGTGACGCCCAGAAGATGGACCGTATTCTGAGGCAAGATCGGCGGAACGACCTGCGGGCTGTCGCCGAAGATCACTTCCACGCCGCCCTGGATGAGGAGCAGCACCCCAAGGGCGGCGACAAGTTTCGCCAACACCGGGGCATTCCGCAGCCGACCGAAGAGTCCCCAATGCAACGCCGCTCCGAACAGCATTGCGATGACGAGTGTCAGGGCGAATACCACGTACGTCGGAATACCGGCGTTGGTGAGGGCCAGATAGAGATAGCACCCGCCCACGCCGATGGCTCCCTGGGCGAAGTTGACCACTCCGGAGCCGGTGTAAATAACGACCAGGCCAAGACCCAAGATGGCGTACACGCCGCCCGCCCCGAGGCCGAGCATCGTATAGAGGAGAAGATTACTCACCGATGATTCACCAGACCCTTCCAGTGTCTGAGACCCAGCCCCGACGGGCACTGGATTGCTGTGGCGTGAGGCCGAGGACCTTCGGATGACCGATCACGACCGCTCTCCCATGTAGCTCGCTTCAACCGCGCTCATGTCTTTGGCGAAGTCTTCGGCGGCACCCTCGAGCACGAGCTCGCCGTGAGCGAGGACATACGCCCGGTCGGCAATCTCCATGGCCAGGTGGGCATGTTGCTCAACCATGACCACGCCGACACCCTCGTCCGCGATGGCACGGAGCGAGGGCAGAACGTTCTCGATGACAATCGGCGCCAGACCCATGCTGAGCTCGTCGACAAGAAGGAGGGTCGGACTGCTCACCAGGGCTCGGCCCAGCGCCAGCATCTGCTGTTCACCCCCCGACAGAAGCCCCGCTTTTCGATCCATAATCCCGTCAAGGGCCGGAAAGAGGCCTAGAACCCGGTTCAAGTCGGCCCGCCGCCCCCGCGCTCCGAGGGCGAGGTTCTGTCCGACGGTGAGGCGAAAGAACAACGAACGATCATCGGGGACATGGGCCACTCCCATGCGGGCGATCTGATGGGGTCGCCGTCCCCGAACCGATTTGCCCTCGATGAAGATGTCGCCGGACATGATGGGCAGCAACCCCGACACGGTCAGAAGCGTGGTCGTTTTGCCGGCGCCGTTTGGACCCAAGAGCGCAACGACTTCTCCACCGGCAACGGAAAGGTTGAGGTCGCGAACGGCCGGCGTACCGGAGTGGCCTCCGCTGAACCCGACCAGATCAAGTAGGGGGTGCACTGCCCTGCCCTCCTGCTGTCGCCGACCCGTTCGTGACACGTGGTTCCTGGCTGCCTCCCAGATAGGCCGAGATCACCCGTTCGTCAGCCCGGATCACGTCGGGGGTACCGCAGGCGATCACCGCGCCAAACTCCAGTACATAGATGACGTCGCACACGGACAGCATGAGACCCATGTCATGATCGACGAGCAGCATCGACAATCCGTCCTCGACCAGACCTCGCAGGTGCTCACCCAGCATGATCGACTCGGAGCTGTTGAGCCCGGCAGCGGGCTCGTCCATGCACAACACCTGAGGCCGACCGACCAGCGCTCGCGCCACACTGACCAGCTTCTGTTCGCCTTGGGAGAGCACGCCTGGTTCGCGCTCGGACAAGTACGTCAGACCGAGGCGCTCGAGTGCATCTGGCGCAGCTGACGACTGGCGTCCCTTCCGGCTGTGCCAGAGGGAGGACAGTGTCCCACCGCCGACGATGGCGTCGCTCACCACCTCCAGGTTCTCGAGGACAGTGAGGTCTTCGAATAGCTCGAGCGACTGCCAAGTCCTCAGCAATCCCGCTCTGGCCCTCCTGTTGGGTGGCCACCCCGAGAGATCCTTTCCACCGAGGACAACTTTCCCGGTGGATTTCACAAAGCCCATGATGGCGTCCAGGAACGTGGTCTTACCGGCCCCGTTCGGCCCGATGAGCCCAACGAGTTGTCCACTCTCTACCCGCAGCGAGACATCGCTTACGGCCATCAGTCCACCGAACGTGACGGAAAGCTCTTTGGCCTCGAGGAGCGGCCGTTCAGTCGACATCAGCGCCGCCTCAACCTTTGAGCCACTGCCTGGTCAAATCGGTATATGAGCCGTTGCGATTGATCCGGGCCATCTTCAGCCACGGGTTGAACGCGTGGGTCGTGGCGCCGGCGAACGATACCGGGGTGGAAGCGCTGAGCGTCTTGCCCAGGAAAACCGGTATGTTTTGCGGCGCCTTCAGCGTGGGGAGAAGGCCGCTGGCGGTGCACCCGGAGAATCCGAGCGGCTTGCACATGGTCTGCAAGGTCATGACCGAGCCGAAGTTGGCCGACGAATACGTGTTGATCGGAGCGCGCGGTTGGTACTTCTTCATTGCTGCAAAAAACAGCGTCCGATTGGGGTTCGGTGATCCCAGATTGGTTTCGAGACCAATGACGGTGTTCTGGAGCTGAGCCGACGAGAGCGTCTTCACATACGTTGGTCCATACCCTGAAGGGGCCAGGAGCCCGGTGTATCCCAACTGGGCGGCAGCCTGGGCAACGCGAATGCTGTCGTTCTCGTCTTGAAGCATGAAGATCACCTGGGGCTTCGACTGCAAGGCCTTTTCGACAACAGGAGTGAAGTCAGGGGCGGACGGCGCAGCAGCAATGGCGACGGCCGACCCTCCCCCCGCCTGGTAGGGCTTCACCACAAAGGTTTGCGCGGCGACGGCGGCCTCAGGTGCATCGATATAGATCACGGCCGCCCGCTTGGCGCCCTTCTTGAGGAGGTAATTCACGGTTGCCGGAAAGCCAGCGGCGACTCCAGGATACATCGGGTAGCTCATGGGCCCGAGGTAGTCATTTGCGGCTACAGCCGT
>DASXMT010000048.1:0-1552 GCA_036495505.1 Acidimicrobiales bacterium
GACGGACACCCAAATCGACACCACGGCCAGCATCACGAACAGGGCAGGAAGCAGCCGGCGGGCTCGCCTGATCCAGAAATCGCCCAACTGTATCTGTCCGGACGAGCGCCATTCGCTCATGAGCAGGTCGGTGATCAGGTAGCCGCTCAACGTGAAGAAGACGGACACCCCGAGGAGGCCGCCGGGCAGGAACCCGAAGCCCAGGTGGAAGACGACCACCCCGATGACGGCAACCGCCCGCAGGCCGTCCAGGCCAGGCATATAGCGCTGGTCGCGACCCAGCGGTTCAGGCACGCAGGTGTCCCTGGCCTGGTCTAGCCCCGCTTATCGAGGGGCGACCCGTCCACGCGGTCGGGCCTCGGCCATTCCGGCCGTTGTCTCCCTCGTGCTGCAACATGCGTACCCCTCATTGTGTTTCATGTGCATCCCGTGGGCCGCGCACCGTCGTGCCCACCCAGTTCTCTACGATGGTCGATGAATCTACTGCCGACTCAGGCGGAACTGGCGTCTCCCCGGTGCTCCCTCCGGTCCGGGACGTCCACCTGCGGGAGGACGTCGTCAGGGGAATCGCCTTCAATGACTCACCCAGCGACGAGGTGGGCCACTCGCTCGAGGGCATCGAGGTGCTGCCCGACTGAGGTGAAGCCGGCCCCCATGGTGTTCACGCTTACGTGGCTCGCGCCGATCTCCCGCCACTGGGCGAGCTGCTCGGCCACCTCGGGCGCCCCGTTGACCCAGTTCACCCTGGTCTCCATCCCGATGGTGGCCGGATCACGCCCGGCTTGGCCGGCGGACTCCTCGACGATCGCCCGTGCCACGTCGAACCGTGGTCCCGGCTCGAACATGGGGAACCAGCCGTCGGCCAGGCGGCCGACACGCTCGAGAGCCGGTGGCGAGGCGGCGCCGAACCAGACCGGGATCGGCCGCTGTACCGGGAGCGGAGCGATGCCCGCCCCCGAGACGTGCTCGAACTTCCCGTGATGGGTCACGCTTCGCTCGGTCCACAGGCGTCTCAGGAGGGGAACCTGCTCCTCGAGCCGGCGGCCACGGGTGGAGAACTCCTGTCCCAGGGCCTCGTATTCCACCGCGTTCCAGCCGAGTCCCACTCCCAGGCGGAGCCGACCGTTGCACAACAGATCGACTTCGGCCGCCTGTTTGGCCACCAGGGCGGTGGGTCGTTGGGGCAGGATCACGATCCCGGTGACCAGCTCCAGTGAGGTGATGGCGGCCAAGAACCCGAACAGCACCAGAGGCTCGTGAAATGTGCTGTCCACGTCGTAGGGACCCGACCAGCCCCGGTGGCTGGACGGATCGGCACCGAGCACGTGGTCGTAGGCCAGGACATGGCGGTAGCCGTATTCCTCGACGGCGGTGGCGTAGGTCCGCACCGCGCCCCGGTCGCCGCCGATCTCGGTCTGCGGGAACGTCACGCCGATCTGCATAGGCGGAATCTAACGGCTCTCCATTGGTCACGTGGCGATTCCGGCCACCCGTCGGCCCCGCGGCTACATCCAGGGATCGTCGGCCAGGCCCAGGTCTGGCCAGGGTCCGG
>DASXMT010000049.1:0-1770 GCA_036495505.1 Acidimicrobiales bacterium
GGCCCCAGAGGTCGAGGCCCGAATCGTGACCCTAGCGACGAGACCACCTCGGTTGGGGACCGAGGACCCTCGAATATCGCTTGGGACGCGAAGGGATCAATCCCCCCGGGGTCAAGTCCCAATGAGTGGTGTACGAGCCAGTGAGGTGCTCGGTCCTCGCATCAACCTGCTGATCTGACTTTACGTCGTGACGCCGGTGTTGTTCCTCTCAGCGTCGACAGCAGTGTCAGCTCGTGCCAGCGTCCATGGCTGGCCGTGGGTCGTTGGCTGCCGGTCCGTCCTGGCGTGGGGTCTTGAGCGACTCGATGCTCACGTACCTGCGGGCGATGGCCCACTCGTCGGTCTGCTCGGCCAGCAGTGCCCCGACCAGCCGGATGACAGCCTGGCGGTTGGGGAAGATCCCGACCACGTCGGTCCGGCGTCGGATCTCCTTGTTGAGCCGCTCTTGGGGGTTGTTGGAGCGGATCTTGGGCCAGTGCTCGGTGGGGAACGCGGTAAAGGCCAACACGTCGTCGGCCGCATCCAGCAACGTGGCGGCCATGTCAACGAAGCCGGCCTCGGTGAGCTTGCTCACCACGTCGCCGAGTTGGGCCCAGGTGGTCTCCCGATCGGGCTGTTCGAAGATGGAGCGGACGAGGGCTGCGACCATGGGCCAGTTGGCCTTGGGCACCCTGGTGGCCAAATTGGCCATGAAGTGGGTTCGACACCTCTGCCACGTGGCCCCGGTGAGCACCTGGGCGATGGCGGCCTTGATCCCGCCGTGGGCATCGGAGACAACGAGTTCGACCCTAGTGAGCCCCCGGGCCACCAGCGAGCGCAGGAAGGCCGTCCACGCGGCAGTGTCCTCGGTGGTGACGATGTCGAAGCCGACGATGACCCGGTGCCCCTCGGCGTTGGTGGCCGTGGCGATCACCGCAGTGACGTTCACCACCCGGCCGCCCTCTCTCACCCGCTGGGTGACCCCGTCGATCCAGAGGTAGCGATAGGGACCGGCATCCAAGGGACGGCTCCGGAACTCGGCCACCACCTCGTCGAGCTCAGCTGCCATCCGCGACACCTCGGACTTGGAGATGCCCTCGATGCCCATGGCCCGCACCAAGTCGTCGACCCTCCTGGTCGACACCCCTTCCACGTAGGCCTGACAGACCACGGCTACCAGGGCCTTCTCTGCCCGCCGGCGGGGCTGGAGTAGGAACTCCGGTGAGTAGACGCCCTGTCGGAGCTTCGGGACGGACAGGTCGACCGATCCGACCCGGGTGTCCCAGGGGCGCATCCGGTAGCCGTTGCGGGAGTTCTCCCGCTCGTTCGTCCGCTCGCCATAGGCGGCGTTGCACTGCATCGAAGCCTGGGCGGACATCAGGGCCTCGGCGAACGCGGCCAGCATGGCCCTCGCCAAGTCCTGGTCGCCATCGGCGCCTTCGAGGTACTTGCCCAGCCATGCGGCCGCGTCGATAGTGGTGGGGACGTTCACCGTGATCCTCCTCAAGTCGTTGTGTAGGAACTGCAACTTGAGGTTGACGCGGTGATCGTCGCGTCTGGGGGATCGTCCCTCAGCTCAGAGGGTCATACACCAGTGGTTGGGACTTAACTCTCGGCCGTCATCGCCGAGGCGGGGACGAACGCTCTGTCCGGTGCTCTGTTGCCCGGGCTCGTCGACGGAAGCGTCACCGCAGCCATCTACCTCGGGCCGTCGCACCTGGACGTCGTGGGTGACAGCGAAGGCGGGACCATCCGCGTCTCCGGCACGCTGCGACCGGTCCTCGGCGCAGC
>DASXMT010000050.1:0-6104 GCA_036495505.1 Acidimicrobiales bacterium
GCCACGGCCCCGGCAAGGCGGTCCCAGTCGGTGAGGTCCCAGCCGTGGTGCCATGCAGCCGGGCCGACGACCAGCGACGCATCGGTGACCCGAGGACAGATGACCACGTCGGCTCCGCCGCGCAGCGACTCCACGATGGGCCATGCCCCCAGGTAGGCATTGGCGGTGACCACCTCACCGGTGGCTTCGGCCAGTTGTTGGCCGGTGTCGAGATGGGCCAGGTCCAAGCCACGTTGCTGCAGCTCGCCGATGCGAGGTACCAGGTCGTCGCCTTCGACGTGGGTGACGGTGAGCCCGACGCCGAGCTTCTCGGCCAGCTTCCGGACCTCATCGGCCAGCCCGGCCGGGTTGAGGCCGCCTGCGTTGGTCACTACCTTGATGCCCTGGTCGGCGCAGGTGCCCAGGACCTCTTCCATCTGGGTCAGAAAGGTGCGTGCCCACCCGCGCGAGGGGTCGCGCTGTTGGCCCTTCCACAAGATGAGCATGGTCAACTCGGCCAGCCAGTCCCCGGTCAACACGTCGATGGGGCCGTCCTCGACCATCTCGCGTGCCGCGCTCAACCGGTCGCCAAAGAATCCCGAGCAGTTGGCGATGCGGATGGGGTTGCTCATCGCTCCTCCGTCTGTTCGTCCAGACCGGCTGTCTCCGGATCGACCGTCCCCTCCAGCATCGCCGACTCCTCCGGACCGGCTGTCTCCTCCAGCACCACCAGGACCTGTCCCGACTCGACCTGGGTGCCTGGCGTCACCATGACCTCGGCCACGGTTCCCTCGATGGCGGCGTGCACCGTGTGCTCCATCTTCATCGCCTCCAGCACCACCAGGTCCTGCCCGGCCTTGACGTGGTCACCGACGGCCACATTGACCCTGGCGACACCGCCGGGCATGGGGGCTACCGCAGAGCCCGCTGGGACCTGGCTCCCGGGGATGGGGAAGCGCTCTGCCTCGACCAGGGCTGTCGAACCATCGGGGCCGTCAACGAACGCAGTGCGGTCGACCCGGTCCACCCGGTACTGCCGCGTGACGCCGTCGACGGTGAGCACCACCGACTCGGCGGTCAGCTTTCTGGCTGCCACCGGCTGGGTGGTGCCGTCCACCTCCACCAGCTCGACCTCGGTCCCCGTCCGGTCGAAGCGGTACCCGATGGCGATCGTTCGGGACGGCCCGTCGAGCGTGGACTGCTCGAGCTGCGAGGGATTGTTCCGCCAGCCCGAGGGCAGGTCGGGTTGCACGGTGGCCCGGTCCCGTCGCTGCGTGCGACCGGTCAGGGCTGCGGCGACGGCGTGGCGCTCCACGGCCCGTTCGTCGGCCAGCGGAGCACTGAGCTGGCCCAGGCCGTGACGCTCGAGGAAGCCGGTGTCGATGGCGCCGGCAACGAAGTCGGGATGGCGCAGGGTCCGGACCAGGAGGTCCCGGTTGGTGGTGAGTCCGTGGATGGCGCTGGAGGCCAGGACCCGGGCCAGCGAGGCGACGGCCTCTGCCCGGGTGGGGGCATGGGCGATGACCTTGGCCAGCATGGGGTCGTAGTGGGGACTGACGGTGCTTCCCGACTCGACCCCGCTATCGACCCGGATCGTGGCCGAGCCACCAACGATCCCGTCGGCGCGCACGGCACCATCGCCGGCGGGCGCCACCGATGTCAGCGACGTCACCGACGACACGGCGCCATCGGCGGACGACGCTCCGGCTGGCACCTCGAAGCGGTCCAGGTTCCCGGTCGATGGGAGCCAGTCGGACGCCGGGTCCTCGGCATAGATGCGGGCCTCCACCGCGTGTCCCACCGGTCCCCGGGCCACGGCGGCATAGACGTCCTCGGGCAACGGGTGCCCTTGGGCCACCACGAGCTGCAGGCGGACGAGATCGCACCCTGTGACCAGCTCGGTAACCGGGTGCTCCACCTGCAACCGCGTGTTCATCTCCAAGAAGTAGAAGCTCCCGCCCGGGTCGGTGCCGGCGGGGTCGAGCACGAACTCGACCGTGCCGGCGTTGGTGTAGCCAACAGCACGAGCGGCGGCGACGGCCGCTTCGCACAGACGGGCTCGTTGCTCGGGGTCGACCACCGGCGATGGCGACTCCTCGATGATCTTTTGGTGCCGACGCTGTATGGAGCATTCCCGCTCGAAGAGGGCGACGGCGTCGCCGTGTCCATCAGCCAGGACCTGCACCTCGATGTGGCGAGGATCGATGACGTAACGCTCCAGGAAGAGGGTGCCGTCCCCAAAGGCCGACTCGGCCTCGCGTTGGGCCCCATCCACCGCCTCGGACAGGTCGTCGATCGTTTTCACAATGCGCATGCCCCGTCCGCCACCACCCGCCGACGCTTTCACCAGCAGTGGCCAACCGAGGGCATCGGCGGCCGTCGGATCCACGCCCCCTGCGACGGCGCCGTTCCCGCCGCCGCGGCCGAGGTTCCGGCCGCCGCGGCCGACGTTCCGGCCGCCGCGGCCGACGTTGGGAACGAGGATCGACGGCAGGGTGGGCACCCCGGCGCCGCGCATCAGCTCCTTGCTGCCGATCTTCGATCCCATGGCGGCAATGGCCGCGGGCGGAGGTCCCACCCAGATGAGGCCGGCATCGACGACGGCCGAGGCGAAGTCGGCGTTCTCGGACAAGAAGCCGTAGCCGGGATGGATGGCGTCGGCGCCGGAACGAGCGGCGGCATCGAGCAGGAGGTCGGCTCGCAGGTAGGTGTCAGCGGGGGAGAGGCCTGGGAGCCGGACAGCCAAGTCGGCCTCGGCCACGTGGGGACTGTCGGCGTCGGCATCGGAGTAGACGGCGACACAGGTGATGCCCATGGACCGGGCGGTGCGGAAGATCCGTCGGGCGATCTCGCCGCGGTTGGCCACCAGGAGACAGGTGATCGGAGCCATGACCGTTACATCCGGAACACGCCATAGCCGCGCGTGCCCTTGATCTCGTGGTTGTGGATGACCGACAGGCTCAGCCCGAGGACGGTGCGGGTGTCACGGGGGTCGATGATGCCGTCGTCGTAGAGACGGGCGGTCAGATAGAGCGGCAGCGACTCCGCTTCGATCTGTGACTCCACCGCCTCGCGCATGGCTGCGTCTGCTTCCTCGTCGAAGGGCAGGCCACGCGACTCGGCCGACTGGCGCCCCACGATGGAGAGAACCCCGGCCAGCTGGGCCGGCCCCATCACGGCCGAGCGCGCATTGGGCCAGGCGAAGAGGAAGCGTGGGTTGTAGGCCCTGCCACACATGCCGTAGTTGCCGGCCCCATAGGAGGCGCCGATGTTCACGGTCAGGTGGGGGACCGACGAGTTGGTGACGGCGTTGATCATCTTGGCGCCGTCCTTGATGATCCCGCGTTGCTCGTATTCCTTGCCCACCATGTAGCCGGTGGTGTTCTGGAGAAAGACGAGGGGCACGTCGACCTGGTTGGCCAGCTGGATGAACTGGGTGGCCTTGTTGGCCTCCTCGGAGAACAGGACGCCGCGGTGGTTGGCCAGCACCCCGATGGGATAGCCGTGGATCGAGGCCCAGCCGGTGACCAGGCTGGTGCCATAGTGGGGCTTGAACTCGTCGAACCGGGAGCCGTCCACCACCCGGGCCAGGACCTCTCTCGGGTCGAAAGGCACCTTGGGGTCGGCGGAGGCGATGCCCAGGAGCTGGTCGGGGTCGAATATGGGGGGGTCGGCCGGTTGGGTGGGGCCCGGACCGCGCTTGCGCCAGTTGAGGCGGGACACGATCTGGCGACCCAGACGGATGGCGTCGACCTCGTCGACAGCCAGCTCGTCGGCCAGGCCCGAGATACGGGCGTGCATGTCGGCGCCACCCAGTTCCTCGTCGTCGGACTCCTCGCCGGTGGCCATCTTGACCAGGGGCGGACCGCCCAGGAACACCTTGGACCGGCCCTCGATCATGACGATGTAGTCGCTCATGCCCGGGACGTAGGCCCCCCCGGCGGTGGAGTTCCCGAAGACCAGGGCCACCGTGGGCAGGGCCAGCGCCGAATGGCGGGTGAGATCACGGAAGGCGCGGCCGCCGGGGATGAAGATCTCGGCCTGGGTGGGTAAGTCGGCTCCACCCGACTCGACCAGGTTGATGGTGGGAAGCCCGTTCTCCTGGGCGATGTCGGCCGCCCGCGCCGACTTCTTGAACGTGTAGGGGTTCATGGCCCCGCCGCGCACGGTCGGGTCGTTGGCCGAGATCAGGCATTCGACCCCCTCGACCACTCCGATGCCGGTGACCGACGACGCGCCGACCGTGAAATCGGTTCCCCATGCGGCCAGCGGCGACAGCTCGAGGAAGGCCGAGTCGCGGTCCACCAGCAGCTCGATGCGCTCTCGGGGAAGGAGCTTGCCCCGGGAACGATGGCGCTCCACGTACCGGGCGCCGCCACCTTCTCGAGCCAGGGCCAGCTGCTCGTCCACGGCGTGGACCGCTTCGAGGAGGGCAGCTCGATTGGCCTGGTACTCCTGGGATTCGGCGTCGATGGTGGTGGTGAGCACAGGCATAACGAGTACGTACGGGCGGTGCACGACATGCGCGCCCCGGACGTGGGAAGAATAGGCCCATGATCTTGCTCCCGCCGTCCGAGGACCGATGACGTCCCGCCCATTGTCCGCTGTTGTCCTGGCCGCGGGGGAGGGTACCCGGATGCGATCCTCCCGTCCCAAGCCCCTCCACCGGCTGTGCGGGCGCCCCATGGTGCTCCATGTGCTCGACGCCTTGGCCGAACTGCAGGTGGACCGGGTGGTGGTCGTGGTGGGTCATCGAGCCGAGTGGGTGACCAAGACGCTGATGGAGCACGCCCCCAAGGGGATGGACATCGAGTTCGTGGAGCAGGTGGAACAGCACGGCACCGGGGACGCCATGTCGGTGGCGCTGACCGGTCTGCCCGATGAGTTCGACGACGACGGGGACGTGGTGGTACTCCCTGGCGACACCCCGTTGCTGCGCCCGGCCACCTTGGCGGCGCTGGTCCGTCGCCACCGGGCCTCGGACGCGGCGGCCACATTGCTCACCGCGGTCATCGCTGATCCCTCCGGATACGGGCGGGTGGTCCGTGGCCGGGACGACATGGTGGCCCGGGTGGTCGAGCACGCCGACGCCGACGAGGAGGAGCTGGCTGTCGACGAGATCAACACGTCCATCTACTGTTTCCGACGGAGCGTGCTGGCCCCGTCTCTCCGGCGGCTCAGCCCGGCCAACGCCCAGGGCGAGTACTACCTCACCGACGTGGTGGGCGTTCTCTACGAGGCCGGCCACCGGGTGGTGTCGGTGGTGGTCGACGACACGATGGAGGTGGCCGGGGTCAACGACCGGGCCCAGCTGGCCGTGGCCGAAGCGGAGCTGCGCGACCGGATCAACGAGCGCTGGATGCGGCGGGGCGTGACCATGTGGGATCCGGAACGGACCTACATCGACGCCGATGTCCAGCTGTCCCCCGATGTGGTGCTCCTGCCCGGGGTGATCCTCCAGGGCGAGTGCCAGGTGGCCGAGCACGCGGAGATCGGTCCCAATTGCCATCTGGTCGACACGCTGGTGGGCGAGGGGGCGATCATCACCAACTCGGTGTGCCGGCGCGCCGAGGTCGGCAGCGAGGCCAGGGTGGGCCCCTTCGCAGTGCTGGCTGAAGGCGAGTCCGTACCCCACGGGGGCACAGTGGGACCGGGGCCCGGGGCGCGGTAGCGTCGGGGCCATGGAATTCACACCCCAGCGACGTCTGGAGTTGGTCTCGGGCCGCTCGCATCCGGAGTTAGCGCGGGACATCGCCGAGCAGCTGGGAGTGGAGCTCGGTGAGGCCAATCTCCGGGAATTCGCCAACGGCGAGATCCACTGTCGGTACGGGGCCTCGATCCGGGGCAGCGACGTGTTCATCGTCCAGACCCACTGCGGTCCGGTCAATGACTCGTTGATGGAGCACCTCATCATGATCGACGCGGCCAAGCGGGCCTCGGCCAAGCGGATCACAGCGGTGTGCCCGTACTACGGCTACTCGCGACAGGACCGCAAGGCCACCGGTCGGGAGCCGATTACGGCGAAGCTGGTGGCCGACATGCTGTCGGTGGCCGGGGCCGACCGGGTGGTCAGCGTCGACCTGCACTCCGGTCAGATCCAGGGCTTCTTCGACGTGCCCTTCGAT
>DASXMT010000051.1:0-1856 GCA_036495505.1 Acidimicrobiales bacterium
CCTCGCGGCTGATGCCCTTTCCGAAGGTGATGTCGAACTCCGCCTTCTTGAACGGCGGCGACACCTTGTTCTTCACCACCTTGACCCGGGTCCGGTTGCCGACCATCTCGGCCCCGTCCTTGATGGTCTCGATCCGGCGGATGTCCAGACGGACCGACGAGTAGAACTTCAGGGCCCGACCACCGGGTGTCACCTCGGGCGAGCCGTACATCACACCGATCTTCTCCCGGAGCTGGTTGATGAAGATGGCGATGGTGCGGGACTTGGACAACGTCCCGGTGAGCTTGCGCAATGCCTGGGACATCAGTCGCGCCTGCAGGCCGACATGGGAGTCGCCCATCTCGCCCTCGATCTCCGCCCGGGGGGTGAGGGCGGCCACCGAGTCGATGACCAGCACGTCGAGGGCGCCGGAGCGGATGAGCATGTCGGCGATCTCCAATGCCTGCTCGCCCGTGTCCGGCTGGGAGATAAGGAGGTCATCGATGTTGACGCCGATGGCTCCGGCGTACACCGGGTCCATGGCGTGCTCGGCATCGATGTAGGCGCAGATGCCGCCATTGCGTTGCGCCTCGGCCACCACGTGCATGGCCAGGGTCGACTTACCGGAGGACTCCGGTCCGAAGATCTCCACGACGCGGCCGCGAGGCAGGCCGCCGATGCCAAGAGCGAGGTCGAGAGCGAGGGCTCCCGTGGGGATCGACTCGATGTTCATGTGGAGGTTCTCGCCCATCCGCATGATCGATCCTTTGCCGAACTGCTTCTCGATCTGGCCGAGGGCCATGTCGAGTGCCTTGTCACGTTCCATGTCGTTGCTCTCCTCGGTGGTTGTTACTCACTTGACCGGGCCGACCCTACGGGCAGGGTGTAACAGGGCCCCGAAAGGGAGCGACCGGGGCCCTGCACATCGGGATATTCGCTGACGTCTGTCACTGTAGACCCGAACGCATGTTCGATGTTGGATAGTCGCCCCGAGGCACGGAAACCGTGGACAGCGTCTCGTACTGGCCTTTTCCGCCCCTCGAAACCGAGGCCACGAGCGCGAGCTCGTCGACCGTCCATTCCACCCCTGCCGCCCGCCCAACCGACATCCCGGCGAGGGGCCGCACATCGTCCCGGCGCCGACGGGCGCGGCCCAGCGTGAGGTGGCCGTTGAACGGCACCGGATCGGTCCCGTCGGAGCCGGCAGCGCCCGCGGCGTGGGCGGTTCGCACCGCCCCGGCCAGGGCGTCGAGGCCGAGTACCGGCACGTAGAGCACGGACCTCCCGAAGGATCCGGTGATGGCGCCCAGACGGGCGACGGTTTGGGCGTGGGCGGCGACCGGAACCCGTCTCAACCGGGCGATGGCCTCCTCAACGGCGGCCTCCTCAACGGCGGTGGCAGCGTCGGCCGTGGCATCGGTCGTTGTGGCGTCATCACTTGGCCCATCGGGGGACGGGCTCCCCAGGAACACCAGGGTGATGTGCCACCGGGAGGGGTCCGTCCAGCGAACGGTCCCCATGTCGGGATGCTCGAGCTCGGCCAGGGCGGCAACCACCGGTGGTGGTGGCCAGATGGCGACGAACAGACGCACCTCATCAGTCTGTCCCGGAAGGGCCGGTTGCCGACGTACCCATGGCTGCGAACCCGGGTATCACCCTCTGTGACCATCCCGCACGAGTAGCCTGCCCGGTCAATGTCTGATGATTCGACCCCCGCGAGCGGTCATACCGGCCCGGAGGGGGGCTCCGACCTTCCCCCCAATCAGGCACCCGGGAGCTCCGATCCAGCAGCAGCCTTCCCGACGGTTCTGTCCAGCAAAGAGCTCCGGCAACAAAAGGGCGCTCCGTCTGCTTGGCTCTACGCCCTCGGCGGGGTA
>DASXMT010000052.1:0-8149 GCA_036495505.1 Acidimicrobiales bacterium
GACGGTGAAAGGCCAGACCACGAAGGGCCGGACCACGAAGGGCAGGACCACGAAGGGCCGGACCACAAAGCGGACGGGCCGCTCTAGCAAGGTGAGCATCACGACGGGCCCAGTCATCGCGGTGCCCGATGATTCGGTCGAGCAGTCCCTTCGGGCCGAGGGCTGCCGGTTTGTGGCCGGGATCGACGAGGTGGGGCGAGGAGCGTGGGCCGGTCCGGTCTCCGTCGGGGTGGCGGTGACGCCGGTGGGGACCCCGTGGCCCGACGGCTTGCGCGATTCGAAGCAGGTGCCCGAAGAAGACCGGGAGATCCTGTTCCCGTTGGTGGCTGAATGGTGTGTCGACTGGTCGGTTGGTCATGCCGGTCACGACGAGTGTGACCGCTGGGGGATGACCATCGCCCTCCGTCTGGCCGCCCACCGAGCCGTGGCCGGATTATCGGTCTCACCAGACGTGCTGCTGCTCGACGGGATCTTCGACTACATCACCCATCCGGACGAGGGAGAGCTCAGGGGCATCGAGGCCGAGCTCGTGGCCGTACCACCGGTCAAGACGATCTTGGGGGGCGACGGATGCTGCACGGCCATTGCCGCGGCATCGATCCTGGCCAAGGTGACCAGGGACCGCATGATGCGGGAGCTGTCGGGGAACTATCCCGCCTTCGACTTCCATCACAACAAGGGCTATCCCACGCCGGTACATCGGACCGCCCTCTCTGGTTGCGGGCTGACCTCGATCCATCGCCGGTCGTGGGCGTACGTCGACACCATGCCGTTCCGTTGAGTCCTTCCCTGAGGTCCTTGCGCTGAGCCTTTGCGCTGACCGCTTGCACTGAGCCCTTGCGCGACCGGCCCTTGTGCTGAGCCCTTGCGCTGACCGGCGAGAAGGTATGCGGAGAAGCGACGAGGACGTAGGCGCGACCGCTTGGAACCGTTTCCAGACCCGATCAGGCCAGTCATGGAGAATCCGCCACCTCCGCGCGCTGGATCGGTTACCTTTGGGCCGTGTGGCAGCCCGCCGGGGGGCGACGCTCGACGCCGATGATGGGAGCTAGATGCTGGCATTGATGTGTGTTGTCACCGTCGTCGTGGTGCTTCTCGCTGTACTGGTTGCCGGCCTCCTCCGGAGCCACGCTGACATCCTTCGGGCGCTCCATGATCTCGGTGCCGGCGTGGGCGACCCGACGGGCGGCGCCAGCCACGACCACGCAGCCCACGACCAAGCAGCGCAACCGGTACCCGTACCGCTCCACATGGGGCCACCGCTTCCCGGCGAGCGCAATGCAACGTCCGCCCCTGATCTGGTGGGCGTGTCGCCCGAGGGAGACGCCGTGGCCATCGGCGTGAGCGGGGTAAACCGGCTGACCCTGCTGGCCTTCCTCTCGTCGGGCTGTGTGACCTGTGCCGAGTTCTGGACGACGCTGCAAGACCCGGTGTCGTCAGGATTTCCCGCGGATCTCCGCGTCGTGGCGGTGACCAAGGGACCCGAGTTCGAGATCCCGTCCGAGGTGGCGCGACGAGCCGGGGGTCGGATCTCCGTGGTCATGTCGACCGAGTCTTGGGGTGACTACGAGGTGCCCGGTTCGCCCTTCTTCGTTCTCATCGACGGCCGCGCCGGCCGCCGTATCGGCGAGGGTGTGGCCAACCGGGCAGACCAGATCGCCGACCTGGTCAGGCGGGCCTGGGAGGAGGAAGGACCACCGGGTCAGTCCGGATCGATCAGCCGTGCCGCCGCCGTGGGGCTGGACGGCAAGGAGCGCGAGGCTCGGAACGACCAGGAGCTTCAGAGCGTCGGCATCCTCCCCGGCGACCCCAGCCTGTACCCGGGCCGCCATGAGGACCTGTTCGCCGATGCGTCACCTGCGGGGACCACGAATCAGGCCGACACCGCTTCCCCGCCCGGCGCTGGAGTCAAGGGCCGATGACGACCCTGCAGGCCCACGGCATCTCCTGCAACCTTCCCAGTGGTTTCGAAGGCCGGATCTTCCAGCGGACTTCCGTCGGCGGCGCGGTGGCCCGGCCAGTCGCTCATTTCTCCACCTTCGCCCTGCCAGCCGACGTCGCAGACTTCGGAGCCGGAGCCGTCAACCTGATGGCCCCCCAGGACATCTTCTCCTCCCTGTTCGAGTACGGGCCCGAAAGCCTCGGCACCGCGCTCTTTGCCCAAAACGGCATGCCGCGGCAGCTGGCTCCTCAGGACTTCAGCACGATCACCCTGCGTCGGGGCGTGCCCAGCCAATCGGGCACGCAGTGGTTCTTCACCGAAAGCGGGCGCCCGTTCACCCTCTACGTGGTGCTCGGGAACCACGGGCTTCGGAACTCTCTGGTTCCCCGCGTGAACGCGTTGCTCGGCAACGTCGACGTGTCCCAGACGGGGAGTACCGCCCCATGATGTTCTTCGGTGTGTACCTTGCCGCCTGTGCGCTCTTGGTCGTGGCCGGAGCGGCAAAGGCGGTACGTCCCGCCGACACGGCGAGAGCACTCAGTCAGGCCGTGTCGGGGATCCGGCTCAGCCGCATGGCCATCCTGGTGAGGGTGGCGGCTGCCGTCGAGTGTGCGCTCGGGGTTGCCGGAATAGTGGTTCCCTGGCCGCCGATCGCCGCCGCGGTGGCCTTGTCCTATCTCGCCTTTGCCGGATTCGTCCTGGTGGCCTATCGCCGGGGCGGCCCCCTCGCCACCTGCGGGTGCTTCGGCACACCCGACACCCCTCCAACGATCGTCCACGTAGTAGTCAATGTAGGTCTGGCCGTCTCGGCTGTCGCGGTCGCCGCCGCCGGCCGCAGCGGATCGCTGCTCACCGCGTTGTCGGGGCAGCCCTGGCACGGGATCCCCCTGGTGGCTGTCAGCGCTGTGTGCGCGTGGCTCATCGTCTTGGCGCTTTCCCCCCTGGCCAGGTTGGGGGCGGCCCGGCGTCTGGTGGCAGGAGGGGGGGCGTCGTGAGCAGCACGCTGGTCGACCGGGCCTCCGAGTTCCTCGAGTCCCGCCTCTCTCGCCGGAACTTCATCAACCGATCGGCCTTCGTCGGATCGGCCCTGGCCGTCGGGGGGGTGGAGTTCGCCCTGCACCCCGGAACGGCCTACGGGGCGATCTGCAGTTGCGGAGACCTCGGGTGCGACTGCGGGTCCACCTGCTGTTCAGGCTTCTCAGAGTTCTGCTGCGTCCTCAACGGTGGTTACAACTACTGCCCGACGGGCACGGTGATCGGCGGCTGGTGGCAGGCAAACGGTTCGGCCTACTGCTCAGGGCCTCGCTACTACCTCGACTGCAGTGCGCAGTGCAGTTGCTTGTCCGGATGCACCGGGGGATTTCCGTTCTGCGACACCAGTTGCGACGGCACCAACTGCACCTGCGCGCTGGAGAGCTGCGCGAACTACCTGAACGGGTGCCTGCAGTTCCGCTACGGGCAGTGCAACCAGCAGATCGCCTGCATGGGGCGGATCGTCTGCCGGGTCGTGTCGTGCATACCGCCGTGGGAGGTCGACCCTACGTGCACGACGGCTCTGGCCGAGGACGACAGCACGGCCAACATGAACCGGGTGTGCACCACGGCGGTCCCCACCCCGCCGCCGCCGCCCGCTCCGCCGCCGCCGCCGTGTTTCTCGCCGGCCACGATGTGCGAAACAGTGGGGATGGCCTCCTCCACCGACGGGGGCGGGTACATGGTCGTCACCGCATTCGGGAAGGTGTTCACCTTTGGGGATGCCGCCAACGACGGCGACGTGTCGGGAGAGGCTCTGAACGCGCCCATCGTGGGGACGGCGGTCTGCCCCACCCAGAACGGCTACTGGCTGGTGGCCTCCGACGGCGGCGTCTTCGCCATCGGCGCGGCCCCGTTCCTCGGCTCGATGGGTGGCCAGCACCTGAACCAGCCCATCGTGGGCATGGCCGCCACGCCCAGCGGCAACGGCTACTGGCTGGTGGCCTCCGACGGCGGCATCTTCACCTTCGGCGATGCCCCCTTCGACGGGTCTGAAGGAGGGCAGCAGCTGAACCGACCCATGGTCGGCATGGCTGCCGTGAACAACGGATCCGGCTACTGGACCGTGGCCCAGGACGGCGGCATCTTCACGTTCGATTCTCCGTTCCTGGGTTCCCCGGCGTGACCCGTCCCCCGAGCCTCAGACACGAACCAGATATGACCAGACTTGGTTGGCAGGCAACACGATGAGGGAGCACCCATGACGACGCTGATAACCGTTCTGGCTCTGGTGATGGCCGCGGGAGCTGGAGCACGTTCTACGTGGTCGCCTTGTGGACGTTCCATGTTCTCGACCATCACGCCCATTGGCGAACAGGCCCGGGGGACGCGGTTCGCAACGTCGGCGACGTGGTTCGTCATCGGCGGCGTGGCCGGTGGAGCCACGCTCGGGGGAGCGTTGGCCCTCGTCGCCGTCGGCATCGGCGCACTCCATCTCACGGCGGGGACGGTCGGCGTCGTCGCCTGCGTGGCCGCCCTGGTGGCCGCCGCCTCCGACTCCCGCATTGCCGGCGTGCAGATCCCCATTCATCGCCGGCAGGTCAATGAGGTCTGGCTCGACCGGTTCCGTCCCTGGGTCTACGGCGCCGGGTTCGGGTGGCAGATCGGAAGCGGCCTGGTCACCTACATCATGACCGCGGCCGTGTACCTCGTCGCCGTGCTCGCCGTCCTGACCGGCAATCCGTGGACGGCCCTCGGGGTGGGCGTGCTCTTCGGCACGGTGCGGGGCTTGGCCGTGCTTCTCGGGCGCGTGATCACGACGCCGGCTCGGCTGGCTTCCTTCCACCGGCGCTTTGCCGAGCTCGAACCCGTGTCCAGGCGGGTCATCGTCGGGATGGAAGTGGTGGTGGCCTCAGTGGTAGCCGGTGCCCTCTGGCTCCCGGCATCCGCCATGGTGGTGGCCGTGGCCGGTGTCGGCTGGGCGGTCGGCCGCCAGGCCCAGGCGCCCGAGGGTGAGTGTTCCGCGCCCAGACCGGTGGACGCATCCAGCCTTCAGGTCGAGCCCGATGGTGTGGTCTGGCCCAAGTCGGCCGCCGAGCCCGTATCCGCCACCGAGCCCATATCCGTCTCCGAGGCGAGGCCAGTGCTCCGATAGCACACCCGGGTTCGGGCTCGTCGTGGGCCCCCATGCCGCTGTGGGGCCTCGTCACCAGGGCCGATGCTCACGTGCCCGGGTCGACGCTCGCGCCCTCGGCTAGAACGGAATAGTGATTTCTGTGCTGGCCTGGTCCGCCGATCCCCTCGTTCCCATCGGGCCCCTTGTGCCCACCTGATGGCATTCCTGCTGGCCGTACTGGCTTCGTTCGCCAATGCGCTGAGTGCGGTCTTCCAGCGGATCGGGGTGCAGAACGCCCCGACCGAGACGACCATGACCTTCAGCCTCATCGCCTATGCGTTGCGGCGGGGAATCTGGCTGGCCGGTCTCGCTCTCATCGGCGCCGGGTTCGTGCTCCAAGCCGTGGCCTTGCGCTTCGGCCAGTTGAGCGCCGTGCAGCCGATCGTGACCACCGAGCTGTTGTTTGTGGTGCTCATCCTCGGCCTCTGGTTCCGGTACCCCCTTCACTGGCGAGAGGCGGCGGGGTCGCTCGCTGCCGTGGGCGGACTGGCAACGTTCCTGGCCGTGGCCCAGCCCGGTGGGGGGAACACGGTGCCGGGGTTGGGGGCATGGACCGAGGTGTTCATCGCCGTAGGCGCCGCCGTCGCCGTGGCTGTGGCCTTGGGCTTCACCGGGCCCCGCTGGTTCCGAGCCGCCATGTTCGGCGCCGCCGGCGCCCTCATGTTCGCACTGAGCGCCGCGTTGACCAAGGTGTTCACCACCCTGGTCACCGAGGGGTGGGGCCATGTGTTCGATCATTGGGAGCCTTACGCCATGGTCGGCGCCGGCATAGTGGGCTTCTTCTTTGCCCAGAACGCTTACCATGCCGGACCCATCACCGCCTCCCAGGCCACGATCACCATCATCGACCCGTTGGCCAGCGTCCTGATCGGCATATGGCTGTTCGGCGACCGATTGCGCACGGCGAGCTGGCGCGGACCGATCGAGGCCCTGGCCATGCTGGTGATGTTCGCCGGCGTGTTCGTGCTGTGCCAGTCACCGCTGGTGGCCGGGACCAAGGACGAGGTCCACGGGGAGCACCTGGTCCGCCAGACCAGGCGGAAAAGGCCGAACGGGCCGAACGACGTCGATCACCGTGTGGACGCGCCGCTGGCGTAGCCCGCGGCCGGGCTCGAGAGGTAGCGCGTGCCGGGCCCGGGGAGGCAGCCCCGAGGGGCCGGCGGGGCCCGAGAGGCAGGGCGTTGTCCTCTCCGGGCTCTTACGAAACGGCTATGACGTGTCGCAGTGCCTCGTCGAGGTGGGGGTGGCGGAAGGTGTAGCCGATGGCGGTCAGCGCCGCCGGTACCGCTCGCTGTCCAGAGAGCAGCACCTCGTCGGCCATCTCGGCACCGAACGCCAACCGAAGTGCAGTCTTGGGGACGGTGAGGACGCACGGGCGGTGGACGGCCCGGGCGATGGCCGTGCTCAGCTCGGCGTTGGTCACCGGTCGGGGCGTGGTGGCGTTGAGCGGACCGACCACGCTGCCATCGACCAACGCCCGGAGTATGACATCGACCTCGTCGTCGAGGGTGATCCAGCTCTGGTACTGCATCCCTGTCCCCAACTTGCCACCCAGCCCCAGCTTGAACGGTGGAAGCATCTTGGCCAGCGCCCCGCCTGACGCACTGAGCACGATGCCCGAACGCAGGTTCACGGTCCGAATGCCGGCATCGGCAGCCGGTACCGTCGCCTGTTCCCACAACTTGCACACTTCGCCCAGGAATCCGGCCCCGTTCGGAGCGTCTTCGGTGAGCTCGCGGTCACCGCCGTCTCCGTAATAGCCGACCGCTGACGCGCTGATCAGCACCGGCGGTCGCGGCGCCAGCTGCAGGAGCGAGTTCACCAGCAACCCGGTCGAACCGGTCCGACTGTCGACGAGGATCTGCTTGCGAGTGGGCGACCACCGCTTGTCCCCGATCCCGGCACCGGCCAGGTGGACAACGCCGTCGAACGGCCCCGCGGCCTCGAGACCATCGAGGTCGATGACGCCCTGGCTCGGATCCCAATGCACCTCGCTCGTCCCAGATCTGGCCGGCGATGGCTCGGGGGCGGTCCCGGTGGCGGGCCTGGTGGCCTGTCGGACGAGCCTGGTCGTCCGGTGCCCGTCTCTGGACAGCCGTGTGACGAGGGCCGAGCCGATCAACCCGCTGGAGCCGGTGACCAGGAGATTCACGAGGTGCTCTCGACCGAGCGGGCCGCCCGCTCCACCGTCCTGCGCACCAGGGCGGCGAACGCATCGGGGTGGGACAGATGGGCACCATGCCCCGACCCTGGGAACTCGATGACCTCCGAGCCGACCACGTGCTCGCTCAACCACTGAACCCCACCGCGTTGTCGCGGCGCAGAGCGGTCCCCCCTCCCGAACACGGCGGGTATGGCCAGCTGGGTGGCGTCAAAAGGGGGTTCGCTCTGGCGGATGGACCTCATCTCGGCGGCCAGGGCCGGCCCGTCGAGCCGGCGCTCGTTCTTCGCCGCATCGGACAGTCGGTCCCAGGCCGAGTTGCCGACGACCCGTCGAAAGAACTGCTCACTGACCAGGGCCGGGTCATCGTCGTACTTCCGTTCCCTCGAGGCTCGGTTTCCTGGTATCGGGAGCCACGGCAGGGGCGGTTCGAACGCAGCCAGGGCGTGGATCGTCGATGCCGGCTGGTCGCGGAGCGCAGCCCCGAGAGCAATTGTGCCGCCGAAGCTGTGACCGATCACCACCGCTGGTCGATCGGCGATGACCGAGAACAGGTCGTCGATGTGCATATCGAGGGTGTCGGCTATGGGCATGACGTCACGAGATCGGTAATACCCACGACGGTCATAGGCAATCGTGTGGAGGTCGGGAAGCCTGCGGATGACCCGGGCGAAGCTCGACGCCCGGTCGAGGGAGCCATGGATGAGGACGACCACCGGGTCTCCCGGGCGGCGGTCGGATGGCATGTGCTCGTCGACGGCCAGGCCGTTGGGATGTTCCATGATCGCAACAAGCCTGCCAGTTGGCTGACTCGACGGACCACCCGGGTTGTCGGTCGAGGGGACGGCCAGTCCCGGTCGGCCGACCCAGCCTCGTCGAGACGGTGCTGGGCGCGGTC
>DASXMT010000053.1:0-2260 GCA_036495505.1 Acidimicrobiales bacterium
CGGGCACTCGCCGCCGACGCATAAGGCTTAGCTCCGGGGGCGGCTGCCTCCCTTCGGAGCTTGATCGGTACTGACGATGCCGACAAAGGCAGCCATGTCCGTCACGGCTTGCTCGAAGATCGAGTCGACGTCCTCCACGATGTCGACGTAGCGGCCGAACAGTTCAGCTTCGGGCTCGCCTTCTCCGTCCTGGTGGACGCCCTGTTCATCCGCAGCCTGCTCGTGCCCTCCCTCATGCACATCATCGGGCCGAAGAACTGGTGGCTCCCGGGGTGGCTGGACCGCAGGCTGCCCACCGTGGCTACCGAGTCCGAGGGCGACGCACCGACGGATCCGATCGAACCCGGCTCGACCAGGGATCTGGTTGGCATCGGCGTCGGGCCACCGCAGCACCGAGCAAACGTGTGACAGGCTTCTCAGGCGGTGGCCTGGGCGACGCCTTGGATGACGCGGAGCCGTCCGCTGGCGAGACCGCGAGTGAGGTTCTTTCCCTTCTCGGCGAAGTTGTCGATGAACGTGTGCAGCCCGAGCACGCCGGGAGGAGCAGACAGGAAGGTCTCCATGAGAGACGCTGCCGGTTCGGTGAGGTCGTTCCAGTGCACAACAGCGAAGCCGGAGGTTTCGATGACGGCCCGTAGGTGGTCCGGGGAGGCGAGGTGGCTGAGTTCGGGCCGGTCGGCCCACGGAAGTGGGTAGTCGGGCGCGTCTTGTGTGCCAGCGGTGATGTCCCAGATGGCGAGCCGCCCTCCGACGTGGAGCACCCGGCGGGCTTGTTGGTACAGGCGACCCTTGTCGGCCACGTTCATCTGGACGTGTTGGCTGACGACCACGTCGAAGCTGGCCCCAGCGAAGGGCAGCACCGTGACATCTCCTTGACGGACGGAGATCCGGTCGTCCAATCCGACGAGCAGATTGAGCCAACGGGCCGTTTCGCAGTACTCCTCGGTAAAGTCGATGGTGGTGACTCTGCACCCATACTGGTCAGCGAGGAAGCGAGCAGTTCCGCCGATCCCGCTACCGGCGTCAAGCACCGCGTCGAGGGTCGTGATATCGGCCAGGTCGGCCAGCTGACGGGTGGCCATTCGACCCAACGTATGGAAGTCCTCGAGTTCCCCGAGGTCCGATGGCTGTATGTGGCTGAGGTCCTTGCCAAAGGCGATGAGGGCCCGTTCGATGTTGTGGCGGGACAGGCCCGTTGTGTACTGGTTGCCGATGTGAAGAGTGTCCGCGGACATCAGGCATCCTCCCAACGCTTCAGAAGGTCGGCGACCACCTCGGGCTGGTCATGCTGCGGCCAGTGCGCGGCGTCTTGCACCAGATGAAATGACGGGTTCTTGAACAGTCCGGCTATCTCGGCCGCAAGGGAGGGGTTCAAGTAGGTATCTGATTTCCCAAAGATGATCGAAACCGGAACCTCCAGGTGACCCAGCGCCCCACTATCGATGAGTGCGTCTTGTTTGTCCAAGGATTCGAACAGACCTGCCGTCCAAGCACGGACGGCTGCGAGGGCATCGGGCTGCTCGGCGTCTCCGAAGAACTGCGGAAGGATCGACTGCACGGCGATGCCGTCGGGGTCGAGGGCATCCATATCCCACCGAGCGGAGGTGTGCTGCAGCAGCCAGAGACGCTGGCCCTCGTCGTCGACCATGGCGTCGGCGAGCGGCGTCAGCGCCGGATCGGCGAACAGCCGGATCATCTCAGGCAGCTTCATCGAGGGCTGGTGCCCGAATATGGTGTTGAGCAGTACCAGCGTGGCTACCCGCTCGGGGTGGGCGACGGCGAAGGCAACGGCATCGGGCCCGGACGCGTCGTGACCGACAAGCACGGCGCGGGCTATACCTAACTCCTCGAGCACCGCAGCTAGTTCGGATCCATGTTCCTCGGGAGAGAACCCGGCGGGACCCGAGCGGTCGGACCGACCGTATCCGGCCCAGTCGAAGGCCACAGCCCGCCTCGGGGACAGCCGCGGCAAGAGCTTGTCGTAGATCCGGTGATCGTCGGGGAACCCGTGCATCAGAACGATCGGAGGATCCTCACCGGGAAGCTCGCGCACAAAGACGCGGCCATTGGGGGTACCAATTCTTCGCTCGTTGGTGGACAGACCAGGTTTCGTCATGACAGCCTTTCTTTCGTTGGGTTTCTTGCTCTGATGGATGCGTCAATGGGTGCCGGCGAGCACCGAGGTGGCATCGGGTTCAGCACCGGCATGGGACTCAACCGACGGGACGGCAGCGCTCGGCGGCTGTGCCGGCAGGAAGAC
>DASXMT010000054.1:0-10045 GCA_036495505.1 Acidimicrobiales bacterium
TGGTGGGCCGGAACGGCGATCTCCGCAACGCAGCCAACCGTGCGCCGGGTGCCCCGGGCGCCCCCAAGATGGCACTGGGCGGGGCGAGTGAGGCGGATGTCATCGAGTTCCTGCTCGTCGACCAGGCTGGTCAGGCCTCGATTCATGCCTCCCTGACCGCCGCCAGGGAGAACCTGCGTTCGGCCCGAGCGGTGGTGCCCCGAGAAGCGTGGGAGGCATGCAACGACCTGTGGTTGGCCTGTGGCGACGACCGCGACCAGGTTCGATTCCGCGACGGGCGGGTGCAATGGCTCCGGCGGGTGGTCGCTGGATGCCAGCGCATCAACGGCGTGCTGGTCGGCACCATGAGCCGGGACGAGGCTCTATCGTTCTTGCTTATCGGCCAAAACCTCGAACGTGCTGATCTGACCTCCCGGGTGCTCGACGTCCGGGCTGACAACTTGCAGCCCCGACGCGGGGACGATCCTTACGAGGCTGTCCGCTGGATGGCCGTCCTGCGTTCGCTTGCCGCCTACCAGCCATTTCGTCGGGCCATGCCGGCACGGCCGCAAGCCGGATCGACCCTCCGTTTCCTGCTACAAGACGACCGGTTCCCACGCGCCGTCGCCGCCTGTCTGAGTGAGGCCCGTTCCCACTTGAAGGGCTTCGACCGAACCGAAGGACCGCTCGAAGCCTGCACCAACGCGTCCATGCTGGTGGCGTCGGCCCCGGTCCCTCAACTGACATTGGGCGGGCTGGACATATTCGTCGACGAATTGCAGGTCGCGTTGACCGAGGTGCATGACCAGATCGACAGGACGTACTTCCATCCCAAACTCACCCGTTGGCAGCCGGAGCACGCCGTCTCGTGATTTACGTGGTGACCCACAGGACCGCGTATCGCTACAGCGAACCGGTGGACCGGTGCCGTACCGAAGCGCACCTGCGCCCGAGGGAGACCGAACGGCAACACTGCCTCACCCATGGCGTGGAGGTCGTGCCGACGCCGGTGACCTTCACCGAGCGACTCGACTTCTTCGGAAACCCGGTGTGTGCATTCTCGGTGGAAGGGCCCTTCGACGAGCTGGTGGTCACCTCGACGAGCGAGGTGTCGATCGCCGTTCGATCGCCGTTGCCGGAAACCGGCCCCACCTGGGAACAGGCGCGTGACCTGCTCGGGTCGGGGCTGGAGGACACCGTCCTCGACGCCCGGCAGTATTGCTATGACTCACCCCTGGTGGCCGCCAGCCCGGCGCTGGCCGACTACGCGGCGCCCTCGTTTCGACCCGGTCGGGCGCTTGTCGACGCGGTGACTGACCTAACGGAGCGGATCTTCCTCGAGTTCACCTACGCCCCGGGGTTCACCACGCTCGCCACCCCCGTCGACGAGGTGCTCACACACCGGCACGGCGTCTGCCAGGACTTCGCCCACATCGCCATCGGATGTCTCCGTTCTATGGGCATGGCCGCTCGGTACGTGAGCGGGTACATCGAGACGCTGCCGCCGCCGGGGGAGGAACGAATGGTGGGGGCTGATGCCTCGCACGCCTGGCCGTCCGTGTACGTGCCCGATTGGGGATGGTTCGATATCGACCCCACTAACGACCAGTTGGTCGGCTCCCGCTACGTAACCACGGCGTGGGGCCGCGACTATTCGGACGTCTCGCCGGTCAAGGGAATCGTGTACGGCGGAGGTGGCACCCAGACGCTCGATGTGTCCGTGGACGTCGCCCGCTCGGTTGCCGTTCCGAGCTGAGCTGGCTTTTCCTCCGAGTCGAACCGAGTCGACCGCCGAACCGAGCCCATTGACGCTCATGGACTCATTTCGCCGCGCCTGCCTATTTCGCCGCGTCGAGCGCTGCTTCCATCTGGTCGAGACCGGCCAGGATGGCCTTTTGTCCGGGGTCGTCCACCGCTCCGTATGCAGGAGCCACCAGGCGGTCGGTGAGCCTGTCCGCGGCCGCCAGCTTCTCTCGCTCGATGTCGCCAATCTCGGGAGAATCGTCATCCGACCAGCCGAACATGCCCATGTCATTCGGGCGTCGCATGAAGTGTGCGGTCTTGGCATTGAGTTCGTAGCCGCGAACGGCGATCAGGTGGGCACTCCCTCGGAATTCCCGCAATACGGTCACCAGTTGCATGGCCCGGCCGGGGAGATCCTCAACCAGCGGCTCGGCCCGATATCCCGTGTAGAGGGCGAGACCGACTGGATCGGCGGCGTTGTCGATTGCCTCAGCGGCAGCGCAGAACTCGGGCAGGCCGTCCAGGTCGGAGAAATGTCGACGACCCAGCTCGGCGCTGCAGGCGAAGTGGACCCGACCTGCCTCTCGCGGTTGCACGATTGCCTTTCCCGAGTTCCACATGTCTGCAACCAGGGTCGGGTTGAAGTAGCCGAACGCGCTGGACACGACGAGGGCTTCCACGTCCCCGAGTACTCCGCCCGACCGAGGATATAGAACCGGAACCCATCGAGCCCGATCGCCTTCCCCTTCTCAAGCGTCTCGGGCACGAAGTAATAGGCCCAGCCCAAGTCGTTAATCCTGGCGCTGGCCACGGTCACAAATGCGTCGGAGCTCATCGGGACGCAGTAGGCCGTTGCCTTTGGCCGGGACCGTCGGACGTCACGGCCGGCCCGCCCGACTACGTCCGAGCGTTGACCAAGCTGCCGGCGGCCATGGCCAGGTACTCGAGCAATTGCTGCTCGTCGTCGGGTTGCATGCCGGCAGCCTGGACGGACGAAGTCATGTGCCGCAGCCAGGCTTCGGCTTCCCGCTGCCCGATGACGAAGGGCACGTGCCGCATCCGCAGGCGGGGGGCGCCCCGCTGCTCGTTGTAGGTGGTCGGCCCACCCCAGTACTGCATCAGGAACAGGGCGAGATGCTCCTTGGACTCGGTCACGTCCTCGGGGTACATGTGGGCCAGCACAGCGTCGTCCACCACCTCGGCGTAGAAGCGATCGACGAGGTCGACGAAGAACTGCGCTCCGCCCCACCGTTCGAACGGTGTCTGCTCGGGGTGTCCCCCTCGTCTGCGGATTTGCACGTGACGACTGTACGTCCCCGGCGGTTACCCTTGGATCCGGCCCCGGCGGCGACATCGCGTCCACCAAGGATCTGGGAATCGTGCCCACCAGGGGATCTAGGAGGTCCACCGTGTTCGAATGGTCCGAGGAACAGCTGGCAATCCGAGATGCCGTGCGGCGGTTTGTCCAGTCCGAGGTCGTACCGAACATCGACGCCCTCGAGCACGGCGACCTGCCGCCCTATGACGTGATGCGCAAGCTGTACGCCACCTTCGGAATGGACCAGATGGCCCGGGACCGGTTCAAAAGGCAGCTGGAACGAAAGTCGCCCAGCAAGGACTCGGCCCGCTCAGGGGATGGGAGTGACAGCGTCAGCAAGGCCGACGAGACCAACCGGGGTGACGGTGGATCCGCGGCCTTGGCCCTGATCCCCATCATCGAGCTGTGCCACTACTGCCCGGGCATCGTCACAGCTATGGGCGTGAGCGTGGGGCTGGCCGCTGGCACAGTCATGAAGCGGGGCACTCCCGCGCAGATGGAGCGGTGGGGCCTCGACCTCCTGACTCTGGACAAGATCGGCGCCTGGGCCATCACCGAGCCCGACTCGGGATCCGATGCCCTCGGGGGCATGAAGTCATCGGCCCGCCGGGACGGTGACGAGTACATCCTCAACGGAAACAAGACGTTCATCACCAACGGCCCCTTCGCTGACACCATCGTCTTTTACGCCAAGCTCGACGATGGAAGCGACACCCCGCTCCGGGACCGCAAAGTACTCACGTTCGTCCTGGAGAAGGGGACGCCCGGTTTGGAGCAGTCAAAGCCCTTCCGCAAGATGGGACTGCACTCCTCCCCTACTGGCGAGCTCTTCCTCACCGATGTCCGCGTCAACAAGGACTACCTGCTGGGCGAGACCGAGGACGAGGGCAATGGGGGCGGCCGCGAGTCGGCCAAGGACAACTTCGCCCAGGAGCGAGCCGGTGTGGCGGCCATGTCCCTTGGTCTGATCGAAGAGTGCCTGAAGCTGTCGGTGGCCTACGCCAGGGACCGGAAGCTCTGGGGCACCAGGATCGGCGATCGCCAGCTCATCCAGCTGAAGCTGGCCAAGATGGAAGTGGCCCGACTCAACGTGCAGAACCTGGTCTTCCGCCACATCGAGATGTCAGCGGCTGGGCAGAGCCTGTCTCTGGCCGAGGCGTCGGCCATGAAGCTGTATTCGGCCCAGTCGGCCTCCGAGGTGGCAATGGAGGCTGTGCAGCTTTTCGGCGGCAACGGCTACATGTCCGAGTTCCGGGTGGAGCAGCTCGCCCGCGACGCCAAGGTCTTCCAGATCTACGCCGGGACCGATGAGATCCAGGTCACCCACATCGCCCGGGACCTGCTCGACCGGTAGCCCTCGACCTGATCGCACCTGCCCATCGGCCGCCCGGGACCTGCTCGACCGGTAAAGCAGCTGCGCTGCGGAGTTGGAACTCAGCCGTCGGGGACGGGCACCTCGGTCACCGAGGCGGCCACGTGTTCCACCAGGCCGGCCACAGCCAGGTCGTGAGCGACCGTAATGGCATTGACCATGGCCAGGGCCGAAGACGATCCGTGGCTGATGACACAGACCCCGTTCACCCCCAGCAACATGGCCCCCCCGGTTCCCTCCGGATCCAACTCTCCGGCCAACGGCAACAGATGTGGGTAGAGGACATCCGCTGCTTCTTTCACATCGGGTCGGGCGAGGATCTCGGTGAGGGCTCCGATGAGGAACTTCATCGAGCCCTCCATCGTCTTCAGGGCGACATTTCCGGTGAAGCCGTCGGTGACGATCACGTCGGCCACGCCATGGAAGAAGTCCCGACCTTCAACGTTGCCGATGAACTCCAAACCAGGACCACCAGCCCCAGCGCTCAGAAGGGCGTGGGTGTCCTTCTCCAGGGGGGTTCCCTTCGACTTCTCCTCACCGATAGACAGCAGAGCCACCGTCGGCATCTTGACGCCGTAGCGCTCGGTGACAAACGCCGCCCCCATCTGGGCGAATTGCACCAGCATCTGTGGACTGCACTCGGCGTTGGCCCCGGAGTCGAGCAAAACACTGGGCGGTCGGTCGGTTCCCGGATTGGGAATGGGGGTGGCGATCGCCGGGCGAATCACCCCAGGCAGCCTCCCCATCCGCAAGAGGGCAGAGGCCATCGTGGCCCCGGTATTGCCGGCGGACACCATAGCCATGGCCTGGCCATCCCGCACGGCTTCAGCCGCCCGCACCAGTGACGAGTCCTTCTTGCGGCGAACGCCTTGGCCCGGGTCGTCGTCCATGCCTATGACCTCGGAGGCATGCAGCTCAGCCAGACCGCCCGTCTCCACCATGGCGTCGGGCTGGCCAACCAGGAGAACGGGTATGCCTGACTCCTCGGACACGCGCCGGGCGCCGGCGATGATCTCGCTGGGGGCACGATCACCGCCCATAGCGTCGACTGCTACAGGGAGGGCTGCGAACGCTTCACCGGTTGGTCGCTCGCCGCCACGAGCCACTAGTCGACTTCGATCGCCTGGCGACCCTTGTACCACCCACAATTAGGGCACACGACATGGGGAAGCTTGGCATGCGCGCACTGCGGACACACCGAGCGCGCCGGGGCACGCAACACCCAGTTCGATGCTCGGCGGCTGCGACTCTTCGACTTGGAGGTCTTCTTCTTGGGGACGGCCATAGGAGCGGTATTCTACGCCTCTCCGGCCGACCCCTGGTCACGTAGGGCATCGAGCCCCGACCACCTCGGGTCGACGGGCAGCTGGCACGTGCACGTCTCCTCGTTCAGGTTGACCCCGCACTGGGGACAGAGGCCGAGGCACTCGTCGGCGCACAGCGGCGCCAGCGGTAGCTCGAGCAGTACGGCATCCCTGGCCAGGGGCTCCAAATCGAGCTCGTCGTCGGCCAGCGGGTAGGCCTCGTCGTCACCCTCGGTGTCGCCGTCTGGGACATACCGCTCCCGCACCGCGGCGCGGACCTCCCCACCGACCGGGCCGCCGCAGCGGCGGCACTCACCGGTCCACGGCGCCTCGACCGAGCCCGACGCCATCACCCCACCGGGGTACGAGGACAGGGTGACCTCGACGCTGACGTCAGCGCCCTCGGGGACCGCCGATCCCATTGTGGCCAGGTCCTCGATCGGACCCTGACGGCGCTCCTGCCTGACTGTCCCAGCCACCCGGCGGAGCTTGGACGCCGGGACGATGAACGGCCTGTCCTTCGACCGATCCTGGCTTCTCCCTGCCTTGGTGGCAGAATCGGCTGAGCCAACGGAGATCGAAGCTGTTGCCACCGGGTGGCGATGGGGCGCAGATCGCACCGATTCCACCCCGCTCAGTCGAGATCCTGATCGAAGAACCCGTCCGGGTCCTCCACCGAGCCGACTCCGGCACCGGACCGGTCGGCGGTACCCAGAGCACCGGGCTCGCCGGTCGAAGCGAGGGGGGATGCCAGCGATGTGTCCCCTTGCTCACCGATCTCCACAGGAGGAATCGGGGAAACCTGAAGCTTCTCTCGACCGGCCCGGACGGTCTTCAGGGTCCGGTCCAGGACGATCTCGAAGCTTGCCAGCTTCTGGTCGGCGTAGTCCTCGACCTCGTGGCGGAGACGCCGGGCCTCCTCGTTGGCATCGTCCAGGATGCGCTGGGCCACGTGATTGGCCTGACGCACGATCTCGGTGCGCTGGACCATCCGCTCGGCCTGGACCCGGACCTCCTCCAACAGGACGTCGGCCTCGCGGGACTTCTCGGCGATGAAGTCCTCTCGCTCCTTCAGCAACCAGCGGGCCTGGCGGAGCTCGTCCGGCATCTGCTGCAGGGCGCCCTGCAGGAGCTCGGCCACCTCTTCTTTGGAGATGAGTACCGAGGCGGACAGGGGCATCTGCTTGGCGTTGACGACGAGATCGAGGGCGTGGCGAACCAGGGTTTCCGCGTCCCGCTCCTCGCCGGCCGCCCGCTGCTGGTCGAGGTCCTCGAACAACTCACTCACCAGCGAACTTCTCCTGGAGCCGGAGGGCTACCACCTTGGGTACGAAGGCATTCACATCGCCGCCGAAGCGGGCCACCTCCCGCAAGAGCCGCGACGCGATGAACGAGTGGGCGGAGCTTGTGGGGATGAACAGAGTCTCCACCCCGGACAGCTCCTTGTTCATCTGGGCCATCTGCAACTCGTTCTCGAAGTCCGAGACTGCTCGGAGGCCCTTCACGATGGCGGTGGCGCCGACGTCGCGGGCCACGTTCACCACTAGGCCGGACACCGACACGATCCGCACGTTGGCCAGATGGGTCATCGACTCCTCGAGCATCTCCTTGCGCTCCTCGAGGTCGAAAAGCACCTGGCTCTTCTGCGGATTGCGGAGCGCGGCCACGACAACCTCGTCGAAAAGGCGAGCGGCCCGCTCGATCACCTCGAGGTGACCGTTGTGGACGGGGTCGAACGATCCTGGAATGAGCGCGATCCTCACAAAACACCTTTCTCCGTGACCCGATCCGGCCGGGCCACTGTTACGAGCGTACTGCCATACCGCCTGGTTTTGATGACTCTCCACCCCTCTGGCGGAACAATTTCCGAACCCGACTCCAAGATGGCGAGATTGGCGGGAAGCTGCCCGACCAGTTCAGGCCATGCCTCGAATGTGTAGGGGGGATCGCACAAGATCAGGTCATAGCGAGACGCCGTGGTCGATACCCAATCGGTCACATCGGCACGCACGAGCGTGGCATCGCCATCCCGCTCGGCGTCACCCATTCCTACCGAGGTCAAATTCTCCCGGATGCACGACATCGATGTCGGGTCGCTGTCCACGAAGGTGACCGACGCCGCCCCACGCGACAGAGCCTCGATGCCCAGGCCACCGGACCCGGCGAACAGGTCGGCCACCATGAGGCCCTCGACCCCGCCCAAGCTGAACAGGATGTCGAACATGGCCTCACGCACCCGATCGGAGGTGGGCCGCACGGCAGGCGACGGCGGAGCATGCAGGCGCCGTCCTCGCAGCTCACCACTGATAACACGCACCTTGCCAGACTACCGGCGGCGCCGTGCCCACCCTGCCGCGGTTCGATCTGCTCATCTTGCCGGCGGGGCCAGGCGAACCCGCCACCGGTGCCGGCGCTCCGTGCCCGTCGAAGCGCAGTGCCCGGCCGGCCACCCTGCCGGTCGAAGCGCAGTTCCCACCCCGGCGGTCCCACCAGGTCCTGCTGTCAGCTCTTGAACAGGAACTCGGCCTCGTCGTCGTCGATGAAGAGCCGCAGTTCCTCTTCCAGTAGGTGATGGGCGCCCAACAACGGGTCGTCGGCCACGATGGAGACGGCCACCTCACGGGCCTGGTCTACGAGGTCCCGGTCCCTCAGCAGGGAGGCCAACTTGAGATCGCTTCGACCCTTCTGCCTGGCCCCTAGGATCGTCCCCTCCCCCCGGAGCTCCAGGTCCACGTCGGCCAGCTCGAACCCGTCGGTCGTTCGCTCCATGGCCCCCAGGCGCGCCTCCGCCTCGGGCGCCTCACTTTCGGACAGCAGGTAGCACCACGAGGGGTCGCTCCCCCGCCAGACCCGGCCCCGCAGCTGGTGGAGTTGGGCGATCCCGAACCGGTCGGCATCCTCGATGACCATCACCGTGGCCTCGGGTACGTCCACGCCGACCTCGATGACGGTGGTTGCGACCAGCACGTCGAGTGCGCCGGATCGAAAGTCGGCCATGACCGATTCCTTCTCGCTCGGACGCAGCTGACCGTGCAGCAACCCGATGCGCAGTCCCTTCAGCTCCTCGGCCTGCAGCCGGACGGCCTCCTCGGTGACCGAGGCGGCCTCGACCCGTTCCGACCCCTCAACCAGGGGGCACACCACGAAGGCGCGATGCCCGGCGGCCACCTCGGTCCGCACCCTCTCCCAGGCCGCTTCCTCGTCCATCGCCGTTCGAGCCCACTGTGTGGTGATCGGCGTGCGCCCGGGGGGAAGCTCGTCGATGGTCGTCATGTCCAGGTCGCCGAAGACGACCATGGCCGCGGTGCGGGGAATCGGCGTCGCTGTCATCACCAGCAGATCGGGATCGGCTCCCAGCCCGTCGTCACCGCGGCCTTTGGCTTTGAGCGCGGCCCGCTGCTCCACGCCGAATCGGTGCTGTTCGTCGATGACCACGGCCCCCAGCGAATGGAACCGAACCTCATCGGTCAACAGCGCATGGGTTCCGATCAACAGGTCGACTCCACCGTCGACGAGACCCCGGTGCAGGCGGGTCCGCTCCGCCGCCGGCGTCTTGGACGTCAACAGGGCGACCCGGAGCGGTCGGTTCCCCTCCAGCGTGGTCGGGTCAGGAACGGACAGACCGTCCAGCAGGGATCGGACCCCGAAGAAATGCTGCTCGGCCAAGACCTCGGTCGGCGCCATCAGGGCGCCCTGATGGCCTCCCTGGACGGCCACCAGCAGCGTGGCCACGGCCACCACCGTCTTGCCCGCGCCCACGTCTCCTTGGAGCAGCCGGTGCATCGGGAGCGGGCCGGCCAGGTCCTCGGCCATGGCGGCGATGGCGGCGCGCTGCGCCCCCGTTGGCTCAAATGGCAAGTTGTCGAGGAACTGATCCAGCAGCGACGGCTGATTGCCGGGGCCGTCGAGGACATGGCGGATGCCGCGGGCGTCGGACTCGAGTCGGCGCTGCCGCAGGACCAGGGCCAGCTGGAGGCGGAACAGCTCGTCGAACGCCAGCCGCCGCCTGGCCGGTTCGCGCTCGGCCATCGAGGCCGGTTGATGGATGTCGTGAAACGCCCGGGTTCGGTCGATGAGCTTGAATCGGCTCCGCCAGCGAGCAGGAAGCGGTTCGGCAAAGGTCCTGGCCCGCTTGAGGGCCTCGCCCACGAACCTGGTGATTCGAGTCGACGTGAGGTCGGCCTTCTCGGACAGGGGATAGACGGGATAGATGCGCCCGGTCGTACTGCGGTCGTCGGTTCCGTCGCGGCCACCACCGTCGGCTTGGTCCTCATCGTCGTCGACCCTGCCCGCGGCCCGGACCACCTCGACCGTCGGGTTCACCATTTG
>DASXMT010000055.1:0-16710 GCA_036495505.1 Acidimicrobiales bacterium
CCTCACCCTCGGTCCCATCCTGGCCAGGGACGTCTACCCCCACATTTCCGCCGTCATGCCCGACGTGCCCGTGCTCCGGTACTTCCGCGCCCCGACCGGTCATGGACTGGGCCTCCTCACCGCCGGGATCGTGCTGGCCCTGATGATCGTGCCCATCATCGCCTCGACCACCCGGGACCTCTTCTTGGGGGTGCCGCCCCTACCCAAGGAGGGGGCCTCGGCCCTGGGGATGACCGAGGCCGAGGTGGCCCGCCGGGTCACCCTGCCCTGGGTCCGGTCGGGGATCATCGGGGCCACCGTGCTCGGCCTCGGCCGGGCGCTGGGCGAAACCATCGCCGTATTCCTGATCACCGGGTCCATCCTCCACATCGCCCCCAACATCTACAGCCCGATGAGTACCATCGCCGCCCTCATACTTGGGCAGCTCGACTCGGCCGGCACCGACGGTACCGGCTTCGCCGTGGCCACCCTGGCCGAGGCGGGACTGGTCCTGGCGGTGATCTCGGTGGCCGTGAACCTGGTGGCCAGGATGATCGTCAACCGGACCGGACGGCTGATGGCCCCGGTCGTGGCGTGAGGAGAGGAACCTCCATGTCCGAGACCAACGTCGCCTATCCGAATACCCGGGGGCGCCGGATCCGCGAGGTCCTCTTCCGTGGGGTCAACCTGGTGGCCCTGGTCCTGGTCCTCGGGCCCGCCATCTGGATCGTCGTGGGGATCGTGGGTCGGGCCCTCCCCCACAGGCAGTGGAGCGTCATCGTCACCCCCCTCCACCAGACCAGCGGCGGGCTCTCGGGACCGATCATCGGGTCGCTCCTCCTCATGGCCGGCGTGTTGGTCGTGGCCGGGTCTATCGGCGTCATGGCCGGGATCCATCTCGGTGAGTTGGCCCGGCCCCGGCCCAGCGGCAAGACCGGTAGCGCCATCCTGCGCACCGGCAGCGAAGTGCTGTCCGGATTCCCCTCGATCGTGCTGGGCTATGTGGGGTACGTCGCCCTGGTGTTGGGGCTGCACTGGGGGTTCTCCTACCTCCCCGCCGTGCTGATCCTGTCGATGATGGTGATCCCCTACATCGCCAAGTCGACCGAGACGGCCATCCGCCAGGTCCCCACCAATTACCGTGAGGGGGCCGAGGCCCTGGGCATGTCCATGGGCTACGGCCTGCGCAAGGTTGTCCTCAAATCGGCCGCCCCCGGCATCGTCACCGGCCTACTGCTGGCCCTGGCTATCGCCGGCGGGGAGACCGCTCCCCTCATCTACACCGCCGGGTTCTCCTCGACCGTCCCGCATTCGCTGACCCATGCCCAGTTCCCCTACCTCACCTACCCGGTCTTCGCCTTCTTCCAGCTGCCCAACAAGGAGGCCAACGACCTCGCCTTCGACGCCGCTCTCATCCTCTTGGTCATCGTCCTGCTCCTCTTGGTGTCGTCCCGGATCATCGTGGCCCGCACCCAGCGATACGCCGAGGGACGCCGCTAACGGGGGCTCCCCACCGAGCCAGTCCTGAGTTGTCCACAGGTTCCAGGAATACCCGACGGATGAAGTTGTTGACTAAGCAACGATTCATGCCGGGAACCAATTGGAGGAGCCATGGCAGAACAAAGCCAGAATTTGCCGCTATTACCACTGACCTCGGGAGTTGTGCTCCCGGGAATGATGTTCACGATGGCCCTCGAGTCCGAGGAGGCCCGGGCGGCCGTTGACGCCGCCGCTTCCGCCGACGGCCATTTTGTCATCGTCCCCCACATCGACGGCCGTTACTCCGACGTCGGCGTGGTAGCCGATGTCGTCGAGACGGGTGAGCTGCCCGGCGGCATGAACGCCGTGGTCGTCCGCGGTGTCGATCGCGCCGCCATCGGCCCAGCTGTGCCCGGCACGGGCCAGGCCCTCTGGGTCCAGGCCGACACCATCGTGGAGCCGCCGGATTCACCGGCCGCCACCGAGCTGGCCCGGGAGTACCGAGCCGTGCTCGAGAACATCCTGCACTCGCGGGGCGCGGGACGGATCGCCGAGCGGCTGGCCGACATCACCGAACCAGGACGGATCGCTGACGTCGCCGGCTACTCGCCCGACCTGAACCTGGCCCAGAAGGTCGAGGTCCTCGAGACCGTCGACGTGGAGGCGCGGCTGCGGCTGGTCCTCGGGTGGGCCCGGGACACGCTGGCCGACCTGACCTTGCGCGAGCGCATCAAGACGGACGTGGAAGAGGGCATGGAGAAGACCCAGCGGGAGTTCCTGCTGCGGCGCCAGCTCGAGTCCATCCGCAAGGAGCTGGGGCAGCTCAACCCGTCCGACGAGGACGCGCCCGACGACTACCGCAAGGCAATCGAGGGCCGCGAGCTACCCGAGGCTGTCCGCAAGGCAGTGGAGCGGGAGATCGCCAAGTTGGAGCGGACCAGCGAGCAGAGCCCCGAGCACGGTTGGATCGGCACCTGGTTGGACACGGTGCTGGAGATCCCCTGGGGTGAGCTGTCCGAGGACCGGCTTGACGTTGCTGCCGCTTCCCGGATACTCGACGAGGACCATGACGGCTTGGATGATGTGAAAGAGCGCATCCTTGAGCACCTGTCCGTGCGCAAGCTGCAAGCGGACCGGGGCCTGGCGCCCGTCGGTGGTCGTGGGAACGGAGCCATCCTGGCCCTGGTCGGTCCGCCCGGCGTAGGCAAGACCTCGCTGGGCGAGTCGGTGGCGCGGGCCCTCAATCGCTCCTTCGTCCGGGTGGCACTGGGAGGTGTCCGCGACGAGGCGGAGATCCGTGGGCACCGCCGCACTTACGTGGGCGCGCAGCCCGGTCGCCTGGTGCGGGCCCTGCGTGAAGCTGGGACCATGAACCCGGTCATCGTGCTCGACGAGGTCGACAAGCTGGGTGCCGACTACCGGGGCGACCCGTCATCGGCGCTGCTCGAGGTCCTCGACCCGGCCCAGAACCACACCTTCCGGGACCATTACCTGGAAGTGGAGCTGGACCTGTCCAGGGTGCTGTTCATTGCCACGGCCAACATGATCGACACCATCCCTGCCCCGCTGTTGGACAGGATGGAGGTCATCCGGTTGGACGGCTACACCGAAGAGGAGAAGGTGGCCATCGCCCGGCATCATCTGGTCGGACGCCAACTGGAGCGCGCCGCGCTGCGGGAGGACGAGGTCACCATCACCGACGGGGCCCTGCGCGCCGTCGTGGGCGACTACACCCGGGAGGCCGGGGTCCGCTCGCTGGAACGCGAGCTGGGTCGGCTGCTCCGCAAGGTGGCCACCAAGCTGGCGTCGGAGAAGGCCACCGAGCCGGTCATCGTCGACACCGACGACGTCCGGGAGTGGTTGGGCCGTCCGCGGTTCTTCTTCGAGACCGCCGACCGGACCGCCGTCCCCGGCGTGGCTACCGGCCTGGCCGTCACCGGAGCCGGTGGAGACGTCCTCTACGTCGAGGCGTCGGTGATGGACGGCCCCGAGGGGCTTACCCTTACCGGTCAGCTCGGGGACGTCATGAAGGAGTCGGCGGAGATCGCCCTCTCCTACGTGCGGTCCCACGCCGAGGCCCTGGGCATCGACCCGACCAGCTTCGCCGGCAAGCGGTTCCACCTGCACGTGCCGGCCGGAGCCATCCCCAAGGACGGTCCCTCCGCCGGCGTCACCATGACGACCGCATTGGTCAGCCTGTTGCGTGACCGGCCGGTCCGATCGGTGGTGGGCATGACCGGAGAGGTCACCCTGCAGGGACGGGTGCTGCCCATCGGTGGCGTCCGCCAAAAGGTGCTCGCCGCCCACCGGGCCGGACTGACCACCGTGGTCCTGCCCGCCCGGAACGGCCCGGACCTGGAGGACGTCTCGGAGTCCGTCCGCGACGAGATGACGTTCCATCTGGCCAGCGACATCAACGAGGTGTTGGATGTCGCCCTGGCCGAGGACGCCGAGGCGGCCGCATCCAGTGGCGCCACCGCTGGCCGGCAACCGCTGGCCGCGTAATCAGCGCGCCGGCTACGAGCTGGCCAGGAACTCAGTGAGGATCCTGGCCAGCTCCACCGGTCGATCTCCTTGAATGCTGTGGCCGGCGTTGTCGACCACGATGACCTCGGCGTCCGGCCGTCGCCGGAGGAGCTCGGTGACGTCGTCGTCGTCTACCACCGGGCTCAGGCCCCCCCGCACCAGCAGGAGGGGCATGGCCGTTTTGGACACGTCATCCCACAACGCGCTGAAGTCGAGGGTCGAGTCGACGTGCAGCCCGGCCGAGCCCGACGGACGCCCCAGCTGATGACGCCAGGTCCAGGTCCCGTCGTCGCGCTGCACCGCATTGTGCAACACCCCCCGCCGGAGCGACGACTCCGACCTGGTCGGGTTGAAGGCAATGGTGCGCTCCAGGATCTCGTCGAAGGAGGCAAAGGACTCCGGTCCGGCCAGGAAGGCGGCGATGTCCGAGCTCTTCTTCTCGTTCACACCCGGCGTCACGTCGACCAGCGCCAGCTTGGGGACCAGCTCGGGATGACGGTCGGCGGCGGCGATGGCGGTCATACCGCCCAGTGACATGCCCACCAGCAGACGGGACTCTGGGGCCAACTCGGTCATGACGTGGGTCACGTCGGCGGCCATCGCCACCGGATCGAGGGCACGGCTGTCCCCGGGCCAGTCGGAGTGACCGTGACCGGGGAGGTCAATGGCCAACAGCGGACGCCCGAGGGCCAGCGCCACCGTGTCCCAGGTGTGGGCGTTCTGCCCGCCACCGTGGACGAGGACCAGGTCCGCCGGGGCCTCTCCCCACATGAGGGCACTGACCTGCCGCCCCGCGCCCACGTCGACCGACCGGCGGACCACCGTGGGAGGGCCGGACCATGGCAGCCCGGCTTCGGCCGCGTTGTCGCTGAACAGCCCGAACTCGTCGTACACGTAGTCGCTCATGCAACCATCCTGTCTCGCCTACCGGGGCGGCGTCACCTCGTCGCCTTGCCGGAGCGCCTCGACCAGCTCGCCCAACGTCTCGGGGCCGATGGCGTACGGGGTGTAGAACCCGATCCGCTCCACCAGGCCCCCGAACCGGCTCCGGATCTCGGCCGCCACCTCGGCCGGCGAACCGGCGGCGGCAAGAGTCGCCACCATGACGTCGTCGAGGAGGGCGGGCATCTCGGCCCATCGTCCCGTCTTGGACATGGCGTTGAGCTCGGGCTGGAGGTCCTCCCACCCCTCGACCTCGAGGACGGGACGGTACGCCGGTGTCGACGCGTAGAAGGCCAGGAGCGAACGCGCCCCCGTCATGGCTGCGGCCAACTCCGCTTCGTCGCGGCCGCACCCCACGATGACCTCGGCGGTCACGGTGAGGTCGCTTCGGTCCCGTCCGCCCCGGCGGAGGCCTGCCTCCATGGCCGGCAGCGTCCGCTGGCGGAAGTGGCGCGCGGTGTTGAACGGCATGACCAGCAACCCATCGGCGATCTCGGCCGTCAACTGCACCATCTGGGGCCCGAGGCCACCGAGGAAGATGGGCGGTGCCCCGAACGGGTTGGGTCCCGGGTTGAAGGTAGGGGGCATCAGGGTGTGCGAGTAGAACTGGCCGCGGACATCGAGCCTCTCGCCCGTCTCCCAGCTGGCGAAGATGGCTCGGAGGGCGCCGACCAGCTCCCGCATGCGGGCGATGGGCCGCTCGAACTGGCTGCCGTAGCGCCGCTCGATCTGGGCCCGGACCTGGGTGCCGAGACCCAGAGTGAACCGCCCCCTGGACACCGTCTGGAGGTCATAGGCCTGATGAGCGAGCTGGACGGGGTTGCGAGGGAAGGCTATGGCCACGTTGGTGAGCAGCTCCAGCCTGCTGGTGGCCGTGGCCGCCAGGATCAGCGGGGTGAACACGTCGTGGGGACCCTCGAAGGTGAAGGCGCCGTCCACCCCCAGGTCCTCGAGGAACCGGGCCTGGTCGGCTACCCCATCGAGGCCGGACAGCATCGTCTCGATCTTCATCCCGTCGGTTCCCGTTCCACGCTCGCAGTGTAGGGAACGACGCCAGGATCTTCCCTCGCGCTGCAATACTCGAGGATGCCCCGGATGTCCCTGGCCAGTTTCAACGTGCACTCGGGCGTCGACACCAGGGGCCATGGCTATGACGTGGTCGGGTCGTGCGCCTCGCTCGACGCCGACGTGCTGGTGATCCAGGAGTCCTGGCATGCCGACGCCGACGCCGAGAGCACCGCGGCGCGGGTGGCCGACCGCCTCGGTTACCGGCTGACCGAGGAGCCCATGGCCCGGACCAAGCTCCATGCCCCCATCGATGAGCTGGCCCCGAGGGTGGGCTCGAAACTCGGCCGGGTCTACGGGCCCCTGTTGTTCGAGGGAGAGGACACCAAGAGAGCACGCCGGGCCCATGCGGGCCGGCCCTTCCGCACCGGACAGTGGGGGGTGGCCGTCCTGTCGCGGGTGCCGGTGGTCGACACGACCATCCTGTCCCTCGGAAAGCTCCCCGGCGACTACGCCCAGCGGGTGGCCATCCGCTGCGACCTGGAGGTCGAGGGCCGACGCATCGCCGCCATCGGGACCCACATGTCCCATCTCACCCAGGGCTCCCCCCTCCAGTACCTCCGGCTTCGCCGGTTGCTCCCCCCGGCGAGCCAACCGGCGGTACTGGCCGGTGACATGAACCTGTGGGGACCGCCTGTCTCGGCCGCCTTCCCCGGTTGGCGGCGCGCCGTGCGGGGCCGGACCTGGCCGGCGGAGCACCCCCACAGCCAGCTCGATCATGTACTGGTGACACCCTCGGTCACCACCATCGAAGGTGCGGTCGCCCCGTACCTGGGATCGGACCACCGGGCCGTCCGAGTGGTGTTGTCCTTCCCCTGAGCCCGGGACTACCCGGTCAGCCGGGGAGCTGCCAACTACCGTGGTCGCATGCCAGTCGAGCTCGAGGGGTTCACCCGCACCAGCTTCACCGCCGATGGCCGGACCAAGGACGTCTACCGGACCGGCTCGGGGCCGGCCATCGTGGTCATCAGTGAGATGCCGGGAATCACCCCCGAGGTAGCCGACTTCGCCCGGAAGGCCGCTGCCATCGGCTGTAGTGCGGTCATGCCCAACCTCTTCGGCACCCCGGGAAGGCCCGTCTCGGCCGGCTACACCCTGGGCTCGCTGGGCCGGGCGTGCATCTCCCACGAGTTCTCGGTCCTGGCCCTTCGGCGGACCAGCCCTGTCATCACCTGGTTGCGGGCCCTCGCCGCCCACGAGCACCAACAGTGCGGTGGGCCGGGGGTGGGCGCGGTCGGCATGTGCTTCACCGGTGGCTTCGCCCTGGGCATGATGGTCGACGACACCGTGGTGGCTCCGGTGGTCAGCCAGCCGTCATTGCCCTTCCCGGTTTCCGCCTCCCGAAAGCAGGATCTCGGCCTCTCCGACAGCGATCTTCGACGGGTCCAGGAGCGGGCGGCCGCCGGCACGTGCGTGCTCGGGCTTCGCTTCAGCGGCGACACGTTCAGCCCTGCCGAGCGGTTCGACCACCTCCGACAGGCCCTGGGCAACCGGTTCATCGCCATCGAGCTCGATTCCTCCGCCGGCAACCCCCACGGGCACAAGCCGAGGGCCCACTCGGTGCTCACCGGCGACCTCGACGACCGGCCGGGGACCCCGACCCGTGACGCCCTCGACACCGTGCTCACCTTCTTCGCCGAGAGGCTGTTGCCGTGAACGGCTGGACCTCCTGGGAACAGCTGGGGCGGCACCGTCACCTGGCCGGCCACGACGTGTTCACCATCGAGGTACCGGCCCGGGGCCAGGAGCGCCGCGAGCCCCTCCTGGTGCTCCACGGGTTCCCGAGCTCCTCGTTCGACTTCCACCTGGTGGTCGACTCGATGGCCGAACACCGCCGCGTGCTCCTTATCGACATGGTCGGCTACGGCCTGTCGTCCAAGCCCGACCGCGCCTACACCATGGATCTCCAGGCCGACGTGGTCATGGCCTATACCAGCGAGCTGGGCGTCGACCGGCTGGCCCTGCTCACCCACGACATGGGCGACACCGTCGGGGGTGAGCTCCTGGCCCGCCAGGTCGAGGGCCGCTGGCTGGTCGAGGTCACCGAGCGGGTGGTGACCAACGGGAGCATCTACATCCAGATGGCCCACCTGAGCGCGGGACAGGAGGTGTTGTTGAGCCTGCCCGACGAGCGGCTGCCCGAGGACGCCGCGCTCGACCGGCGGAGCATCGAGGCTTCGCTGGCCGCCACTTTCAGCCCCCGGTCGTCGGTCCCCGAGGACGAGCTGGCGGCCATGTCGGCCATGATCGGCCAGCACCAGGGCCACCTGCTTCTTCCGCGCCTGATCCGCTACATCGAGGAACGGCGGGCGCACGAGGTCCGCTTCACCGGTGCCATCGAGGCCCATCCCTCGCCGCTCTCGATCGTCTGGGGCGCTGACGACCCCATAGCGCTGGTGGCCATGGCCATGCGCCTGCACGAGACCCGACCCGATGCCGGGCTCGAGATCCTCGATGGTGTCGGGCACTACCCGATGGTCGAGGCCCCGGCCCGTTTCGCCCAGTCTGTCGCTCGCGCCCTGGGCTGATCACCGGAACCGGGCTCCAAAGGGCTTGTCGCCACGGATGGTCAGCCGATGGATGACCCGATGGGCCCGAGCGCCGCCCTAGGCCCGGCACACGACCTCCCCGTGCAGGACGGCGTACCAGCCGTCGGCGGTTACCATCCACTGGCGCCACGCCTCGGCGAAGGACTCCAGGTCCGCGGGGATGGCCAGGCCGTAGTCGACCATCTGGGAGGCCAGCGATGACTGGGTCATCCGGTCGGCCCACAGGCTCCCCCACCAGGTCCGGTCGGCCGGGGTGGCGTAGCACCACGTGGAAGCCGTCGGGACGATGTCGTCGAAGCCGGCCCGTTGAGCCCAGCCCAGTAGGCGTCGGCCGGCGTCCGGCTCTGCCCCATTGGCCCTGGCCGTGCGCCGGTACAACTCCAACGCCCGGGTGAGGCGGGCGTCCTCGGGAAACCAGGTCATCGCCGCGTAGTCGGCGTCGCGGGCAGCCACGACGCCGCCAGGGCGGCAAACTCGGCGCATCTCCCGGAGGGCGGCCACCGGGTCGGGCAGGTGCTGCAACACCTGGTGGGCGTGGACGATATCGAACGATGCATCCTCGAACTCGAGCCGGGTGATGTCTCCCGACTGGAAGGTCACGTTCGCACACGCCGCCTCCTCGGCCCTTCGGGCGGCCCCTTCGAGGACCGACGCAGACGCATCGATGCCGATGACCTGGCCGGGAGCGACCCGCTTGGCCAGGTCGATGGTGATCGTCCCCGGTCCACAACCCACGTCGAGCAGGTCCATGCCCGCCACGACGTGGGCGAGGACGTAGGCGGCCGAGTTCTCCGCCGTCCTCCAGGTGTGCGAGCGCAGGACGCTCTCGTGGTGACCGTGGGTATAGACGTTTTTCTCGCTCACTCCCCCAGCATGGCCTCCCATGCGGCCGGGGCGCGACGATTGGTCCGGCCACAAACGGCATATGCTGACTTCTGTCAGTCCCTGCCGTGTGACAGAAACTGTCAGCATCTGCACCACAGCCCCAGCCATCACCCACCCCATAGGGAGCCCAACAATGGACACCGTGCTCCTCGCCTCGGTCCCGCCCCCCGGGCTCGCTGCCCGGAAGAAGGAACGAACCCGCCAGCAGCTGGCACAAGCGGCCGCCCAGCTCTTCTACGAACGCGGCTACGACGCCACCACCATCGACGACATCGTGACCGCGGTGGACGTCTCGCCCCGGACCTTCTTCCGCTACTTCCCCACCAAAGAGGACCTGGTGGTTGCCCTGGGACAGACGGGCATGGGCTCCTTCCTCGACGCCCTGGCCGAGCGGCCAGCCGGCGAGGCTCTGCTCACGTCGGTGGAACGGGCCATTCAGAACTCGTTCGAACTGCCCTGGCAGGACACCACCCGCGTCCGCTCCTTTCTCTCCTTGCTCCACGACACCCCGGTCCTCCGGGCGCGGTGGCTGGAGGAGAGCAACCACAATCGCGGTCTGCTGGCCGCCGTGATTGCCGCTCGCACCGACGGCGACCCGTCCGGCACCCGCAATCTCCTGATCGCCGGGGCCATCGTCCTGGCCATCGACACCGCCCTGCAGGTCTGGTTCAACCAGGACGACGAGGACAACGTCGCCGCCTTCGTCTACCGCGCCCTGGCCGAGCTGACCACGCCCCTACTCAGCCCGTAGTTCGAGGGCCACGCCGCTCGTCCGGGGGAGGCGGCGTGGTGCTCGCAAACGGAATCCGAACGCTCTGGAGATCTGTGACCCCGCCGCAACTGCAATTGATTGCCCCCACGGCAGCCGGTTTGGACGGCCACGACCGCCGGCGCTGGATGGCGCTCGGCGTCATGTCGTTCACCGTGCTGCTGATCAGCCTCGACCAGACGGTGCTGAACGTCGCCCTTCCCACCCTGGTGAAGGAGCTCCACCCATCGAGCAGCGGGCTCCAGTGGATCGCCGATGCCTACACCCTCACCAATGCGGTGCTGTTGGTCTTCGGTGGCGCACTCGGCGACCGCTACGGTCGGCGACGCATCTTCCTGGTCGGCGTGGTCATCTTCGGCGGGGGCTCATTGGCCTGCGCCATGGTGCACTCCACCGGGCCGCTCATCTTCGCCCGTGCGGTGATGGGGCTGGGCGCGGCATTCCTCATGCCCGCCACCCTGTCCATCCTCGCTTCGATGTTCACCGGCCAGGAGCGGGCCCGGGCCATCGGTATCTGGGCCGGCGTCGGCGGCATCGGTACGGCGGCAGGTCCCCTCCTCGGAGGTTGGCTCCTCCAGCACTTCTGGTGGGGCTCGGTGTTCTTGATCAACGTGCCCGTCGCCGTACTGGCCTTCATCGGCGGGGTCCTCTTCACCGTCGAGAGCCGGGCGGAGATCAGACCCTCGCTCGACCCGGTGGGAGTGGTCTTGTCCTCGGCCGGCCTGACCGCCCTCACCTATGGGCTCATCGTGGCCCCGACCAAGCACTGGGGATCGACCACGGTCATCGGCTGTTTCGCCCTCGCCGCCATCTTGTTGGTGGCCTTCGTGGTGTGGGACGGACGGCGGGAGAGCCCTCTGGTCGACCTCCACCTCTTCGCCAACCGCACCTTCTCCTCTGCGTTGGGTGCGGTCACCGCAGTGTTCTTCGCCTTGTTCGGCGTGAGCTACCTGCTCAGCCAGTACATCCAGTTCGTCCAGGGGGTCAGCGCCTTCGGGGTGGGACTCCGCTTCCTGCCTCTGGCCGCGGGGACCCTCATCACCTCCAACACTGCGGCGCGTCTCACGCTCAAGTTCGGGCTCCGGCGGGTGCTTGTCGTGGGCATGGTGCTGGTCACCGCCGGGCTGGCCAGCTTTGCCACGGTGACCACCCAGTCAGGGTTCACCATTGTGGGTATCGCCTTCGGGTGCATCGGCCTGGGTATGGGCCTGGTCATCGCGCCGGCATCCAACGCCATCATCGGCACCCTGCCGCCGGACAAGGTCGGGGCCGGCTCGGGACTGCGCAGCATGGTCCAACTGCTCGGCGGCTCGTTCGGCGTGGCCATCATCGGAAGCCTGGCCACCAGCCGCTACCGGGACGAGATCCAACATGCCTTCTCGGGTCCGCTGCGGGGGGTTCCCCAGGCTGCTCGGCCGGCCATCGGCAATCAGATCGGTGAAGCCGTCGGAGCGGCGGCCAAGCTACCCCCCGACCTGGCCCGGGCCACCACCGCCGCCGCCAATCAGGCCTACGTCAGCGGCGTACGCCTGTCCGCCCTGGTGAGCGTGGTCGTCATGGTGCTGGCCACGGTGGCGGCGAGCATCTATGTCCCCAAACACGTCCAGCCCATTCCCGAGGACGACATGCACGGCGCCGCGTCCCACTTCTGACCGGGCCGCGGTGGACTGCACCGCCCGACGCTCGGTCAGGTGTCAGCGCCCGCCGATCGTGGCCCACGGGTCCGCACCTCTTCGACTTGTTCGAAGGCAGTGCGGATGTCGTTGATCCACTCTTCCTCGTTGCGTCCTACCAGTCGCACGCACCAGGCCAGCGCCTCGCTCCTGCTCCGGGCTACGCCCGCGTCGATGAGGGTGTCGAGGATCTGGCGCTCGGCGATCCGGAGCCGGGTCATGACCGGTGCGCTCACCGTCGTGAAGTGGACGGTGGTCTCACCGCTGGAGGCGCCCCAGGACACGAATCGCCCGAACGTGGACTGCGCCTCATCGGCGATCCGGATGCGCCGCTCGCGGGTGTCCTCGCGGAACCCACTGACTCGGGCGGTCTCGGCCACGGTCTGATCGTCCGCGCTCACGTCCTTGTCGAGGGCAACCGGATCGAGGGTCAAGACAACCAGGATCTCGTCGTCGTCGACGGTGATGACCGGCGCACTGCCCTGCCAGTCCTGGGGAAGTCGGCCGGCGAACCACGCCACCACCCTCCCTCGATCGGCCGCGGTGGTCCGCTCGGCGCCCCCTGAGGGGCGGCCCCTTCCTCGACCTCGGCCCTGGCCTGGTCGGCCGCGGCCCCTGCGTCCTGCATCTTCTGCTTGTTCATATCTCATGATTACGAGATTACATCATTACTGATCCGATTCAAACCCACTCTCTGGTCCACGAGACGCGACGTTCAGTCCTCGGCGAGCCGGCGCAACGGGGCGTCGGTGAGACGGAAGATGGACCACTCGTCCTGGGACTCGGCACCGAGCGACCGGTAGAAACCGATAGAAGGCTCGTTCCAGTCGAGGACCGACCACTCCAAACGGGCGTAGCCACGCCGGGTGCATTCCCGAGCCAGCTCCACGAGCAAGGCGCGACCGAGCCCCTGGCCCCGATGGTCGGGCTGGACGAACAGGTCCTCGAGGTAGATGCCGTGGACCCCGCGCCAGGTGGAGAAGCTGCGGAACCACAACGAGCAACCGACCACCTCGTGATCCACCGCGGCAACGTGGCCGAATAGAGCCGGGTCCTCTCCGAACAGGGCCGCCTCCAGCTCCGCCCCGGTGAGGTGGCAGTCCTCAGCGGCTCGCTCGTAGTCGGCCAACTCGTGGACCAGGCCGACCACCGCGCCCACATCGGACAACTCGACGGGACGGATGCGCCGATCGGCTGGAGTCACGAAGCCTGGGTGGCCGCCACGATCAGGTCGAGAACGGACTGGTCCGGTGCCGGCGGGCACTCCGTGGTCGGGAGCTTCCGCATCGTCTCCAGGGCGGCGGCGACGTTGCTTCCGGTGATCGACGGGCTGTGGGCCGAAATGATGGTGGCGATCCCGAGATCGGCGAATCGCTGCACCTCGGCATCGAATCGGTCCGGATCGACCAAGCTCAGCCAGGGGGACAGGGCATTGAAGGCGAACATGGTCATGCCGTGGTTCCAGAATTCGGCGTCGAGCTCGGACACGTCCCGGGCCAGTTCGTCAGCCCCGGCACCGCCGGGCACCGGCGTGGCGAAGGTGTCCGATGCCCAGTACACGCCGGTCTTGGTGTCGAAGAGGCCGCGGGTGGTGGGGCAGTCGTAGAGCGGGGGCCGCACCACCTTCATCTGACGGTCTCCCGCCTCGAAGGTGACCCCGTCGTCCATCCAGCGACAGCGGATCAACGGAAAGTCGAAGGCATTGCTGTATCGCTCGGTCAGCGCCCAGCTCGAGACCAGGGTGGCGTTGGGACACATCCCCATGACCTCCTCCAGGTTTCCCACGTGGTCGCCGTCCTCGTGGGAGATGAAGATCCACGCCACTTCGTCCGGATCGACCAGGGCAAAGACGTCCTCGAACCACTGGCGTCGGTTGCGAAACGAACCGGTGTCCACCAGGACCGGCTCGTCGGCCAGGATGACGGCGGAGTTGATGTAGACCGAGAGGGGTTGTCCCAGGGCGTGCTGCACCTCGTGGATGACGTACGTATCCGATGCGATCTGGGTCGGTTCCTGTCGGAAGGTCGGCTCGGACAATACGGTCGGCATTGCGCACCCCTTTTCGTCGGGTGCTCAGCGTAGGTCGAACCGTCCCATCGCGCTGCCGGAGTCCGGTCTGGTCAAACGTTGCCGTCCCCATCGCTCGGCCCCCCGTTGTTATCGGCGTCGCCATCGCCTCCATTGCCCTGCGGGATACCCGGCACCGGGAGCGGTGGCGGTTGGGTTGTGGGGGGTGCCGTCACCGGGGGTGCCGTCACCGGAGGTGCCGTCACCGGGGGCGGTTGGGTGGTGGGGGGTGCCGTCACCGGGGGCGGTGGCGGTTGGGTTGTGGGTGGTGCCGTCACCGGGGGCGGTTGGGTGGTGGGGGGTGCCGTGGCCACCTTTGGGTGGGTGGTGGTCGACGACGGCGCCTTGGTGGCACTGACTCCTGCGCTGCACGCGGCTGCGGTCAAGGCAACCGCTCCTATGGCAACACCCGTTTTGAGTGAAATTCGCATCAGATCCCAAATCCCATACTCGACGTTTCGGTTGCATTGGACGGGATCGGGTTGAAGCCGACCATGGCGACCTGGTTCGTTCTGCGGTCGTTCATGACCACCACCTCCTTTGGGCGCCCAGGTACTACGGGACAGAGGGTCGGTGGGATTGTCCCGATCGCCGAAAATGTTCCGGCGTGCTCGTTTTCGGACGGCATGACGGATCCGAAGCGTTGATCACCATGGCCTGAGCGACGGAATCGCTCTACGACGTGATCTCCGAGTTCGGGCGGAACGAACGGCCCACACGGGCCAGTGAGCACTTCCTACTTATGTGGACGTTGTAAGACCCTCACACCCGCGCCATGTTGGCGAACCGGGTGTGGTGGTCGAGGAAGGCCAGCCTGGTCGTGCCCGTCGGTCCGTTGCGGTGCTTGGCCACGATGATCTCGGCCGTCCCCCGCTCGTTCGACTCCTGGTTGTAGATCTCGTCCCGGTAGATGAACAGCACCACGTCGGCATCCTGCTCGATCGAGCCGGACTCCCTGAGGTCGGCCAACACCGGGCGCTTGTCCTGGCGCATCTCCAGGCCACGGGACAGCTGTGACAGGGCGACGACCGGAACCTCGAGCTCACGGGCCAGGATCTTCAGCCCTCGGCTGATCTCGGACACCTCGACCTGGCGGTTCTCCGCTCCGTGGCGACCGGTCATCAGCTGGAGGTAGTCGACGACGACCAGGCCCAATCCAACCCGGCTCTTCAGCCGGCGCGACCTGGCCCGAATGTCCATGACGGTGAGGTTCGGGTTGTCGTCGATGAAGATCGGTGCCTCGCTCATCCGGCTGATGGCGTTGCCGATCTTGGGCCAGTCCGCCTCGTGGAGCTTTCCCGTGCGCATGCGGGTGGCGTCGACCCTGGCCTCTGAGCACAACAGACGTTGGGTCAGCTCCAGGTGGCTCATCTCCAGTGAGAACAGCAGCACCGGCTTGTTCATCTCGATGCCGGCATGGGCCACCATGCCCAGGGCGAAGCTGGTCTTACCCATGGCCGGGCGGGCCCCCACCACCACCAGGTTCGACGGCTGCAGCCCGGCCAGCTGCTCGTCGAGGTCGGCATAACCGGTGGCCAGTCCGGTGATGGTGTCGCCCCGATCGAACAGGAGCTGGAGGTGGTCGAGGCTCTCGCCCAGGAGCTCTTTCAACGGCGTCATCGAGTCGACGACGCGGCGCTCGGCCACGTCGAACACCAGGCTCTCGGCCCGATCGAGGACCTCGGAGACATCCTCGGGAAGGCTGTAACCGAGCTCGGTGATTTCGCCGGCCACCGACACCAGGCGCCGCAGCAGGGCGTGCTCTTCGATGATCTTGGCGTAGTACTCGGCGTTGCCGATCGACGGCGTGTTGGCCTGCAGCGAGACGAACACCGACGGGTCGCCGATCATCTCGAGCAGGCCCCGGCGACGAAGCTCCTCGGTCACCGTTACCCAGTCGGCCGGCTCTCCTTGGCTGAACAGCGAGGTGACCGCGGTGAAGATATGGCCATGGGACTGCTTGTAGAAATCCTCGGCGTTGCAGATTTCCATGGCCGCGGCGATGGCGTCGCGCGATAGCAGCATGGCACCCAACAACGACTCTTCTGCCTCCAGATTGTGGGGTGGGATCCGTCCCCCTGAACTGGCGGTAACAGCACTCGGGCGCCGAGAGCGCGAGTCGTCAAAAGCCTGAACCATGATCCTCTAACCCTCTCCCCTGAGGCCTGTGCAGGGGTAGAGCGTCTTCCTGGGGAAATAGCCCGGCCGCCGTGTGGACGGACAGTGCATAACCGCTGTCCTACTGGGGAGAAGCCCGCTCATGTGGAGATCATGCCGCAGCGGTATGACACCTCATGGCGATCCCTGGCGAATCACCGCCATGGCGCCGGCGAGCCCGGCTGTGGAGCCGAGCCGGAACTTGTCGGCACCTGGCTCCATGTCTGCTCGGTCCAACGGACCCCGTCCCACCAGCGGAACTGGTGCTGGCCACTGGGATCTGGTTGCCAACCCGCCGGCGCCACTGCCGGGTACGCGCTGTGTGCGGGGGCACCGGGCACCCATCCCGCGTAGCTCATGTGTCCTGGGCCATACGCCCCGGCCGCGGCAGCATGCTCCACCGCAACCAGCTTCTTGCGGATATTGAACCAATAGATGAGCGAGGGAATGGCCAGGACGTTGATGAGTATCGCCAACAACAGCCAGAGCACCTTTTCTTGTCCGGCGATCTTCCACTGCCAGTCGGGCCGTCGGGCGATGTCCACCACGGCCACCACCATCATGGACAGCGAGCCCAGGATCACCACCACGTACACGACGACGAGCACAGCGAACAGTG
>DASXMT010000056.1:0-25060 GCA_036495505.1 Acidimicrobiales bacterium
CAAGTCGTATGCGCCTTCGGTGTCCATGTGGGCCCCTCCGTCTTCGTCAGTATGAGTCTTGGTTGTCAGGTTAGCTCCCGAGCCGGCAACCGGCCCATACCGGGCGATGACAAGCACTTTCTACCCACGGCACACCCGCACAGACTGCGGAGGAGGGATTCCCACGTCGGGTGGGGGGTGAACGGGGGACGGCGCCGACGAGGGCGCCCGACGAAGTGTGGCCGAGAAGCGACGCGATCGGACGTGCGGCGCCGCAAGCCTTCCAGATCGACCGTTGCGCTACCTTTTTGCCCCATGGGCGTCAGTGGTTCATGCCACCGGCGGTGGACGCCCGAAGCGAGGGGGAGACCTATGCCCAGCCCACCCACGAACACGCAGGATCTGTTCCGACTCGAGGGGAAGGTGGCCATCGTCACGGGGGCGGGCAAGGGGATCGGAGCGGCGATCGCACGCGCCTACGCCGACGCCGGCGCCGACGTCGCCCTGATGTCCCGCACGGCAAGTGACCTCGAGGCGGTGGCCGACGATGTGACGGCACGTGGGCAGCGGGCCCTGGTCCTGCCGGGCGACATGAACGACTTCGCAGTGCTCGCCGAGCTCGTCTCCCGCACGGTCGGTGAGCTCGGTGGGCTCGACGTGGTGGTCAACAATGCCGGCGGGTCCCAGTCCCATCCCTTCTTGGACACCACGGTCCAGCAGCTGGAGGCATCCTTCCGCTTCAACGTCTTCGCCCCGTTCGAGTTGAGCCGGCTGGCTGCTCCCCACCTCCTCGATCGCCCGGGTGCTTCCATCATCAACATCTCCTCAATGGCCGGCCGCAACGCTCCCCGGGGCCAGTTGGCCCACGGGACGACCAAGGCGGCCCTGTCCCAGCTCACCAGGCTGATGGCTGCAGACTTGGCTCCCCGGATACGGGTGAACGCCATCCTTCCCGGCGCGGTAGAGACCGAGTCATTGGGCAACTGGCTGTCGAGCATGGGCCCCAACATCCGCCAGACCATGATCCAACGCACGGCCATGCGCCGGAACGGCGCCCCCGATGACATCGCCGCGGCCGCCGTGTACCTCGCCGCGCCGGCCGCCAGTTGGGTCACCGGCAAGCTGCTCGAGGTCGACGGCTCGGCCAATCCGGAGTTGGTGCCCAAACCCATCGACGATCTCTGAGCACGATGGTCTCCAGGCCTGTCTCACCGCGGCCGCCGCGGCTTCCCTCGGCCTTGTCCGCGGCAGAGACACCCGGCCTGGACGACCACTTCGAGTGGCTTGCAGTCGAGACGGCCGGTGACTTCTCCGGACAGAGGGCCAGGAACTGCGAGATCAACGAGTCGTTGGTACGGAGGGCTCGGTTCGTGGGCACAACCCTGGATCGGCTTCGGGTACGCGACAGCATCTTCGAATCGTGCGACCTGTCAGGGGCGAGTCTCGTCGACGCGTCCTTCACCCGTGTCGAGTTCAGGAATTGCAAGATGTCGGCCATCGACCTCGCCGGTGCCCGCCTGGTCGACGTCGGGTTCAACGACTCGAAGCTCGACAACGCCAACTGTCGGATGATCAGCGGTGACCACGTCCTCTTCGAACAGGTCTCGCTGGGTTCGAGCGACTTCTACGCGGCGGGGTTGGACCACGCTCAATTTCTCGATTGCGACCTCACCTCGGCCCAGTTCTCCAAGGCAGAGCTAGCTGGTGTCCGTCTTCACGGATCGAACCTCGAGGGACTGCAGGGAGCGATCCACCTCCGGAACGCCGTCATTGACTCCACCCAGGTGCTTCCCCTCGCCTTGGGCGTGTTCGCCGCGCTGGATATCAGGATCGATGACGATCGGGGGGCCGACTGAGCCGGCGCCACGTCACCCCAGGCCACGGCGTTGGCGATCAGTTCGGACGGAAGGGCGAAGCAACCAGCTCGATGGCGATGCCGTCGGGGTCGCGAAGTTGCAGCGAAGGGTTCCCGTTCTCGAGCACGACGCCGGGATGATCGACGCCGCTCTGGGCCAGGTGATCGGCCCACGCTCGGAGCGCACCCTCGTCGGACACGGCGAAGGCCAGGTGATCAAAGGTCTCGTTCCCAGGTGTCGTCGCCACGGCCCCCTCGGCTTCCCGGTCGTCACCCACCTGCGGCGGCCTGGTCAGAACGACGACGACGTTGGCCCCTCGGTGACGAAGGGCCAGGTAACCGATCTCGATGCTTCCAGCATACGGTTCGAGCCCCAGGGCCGCGGTGTACCAGTCGGCGCTGGCACTCACGTCGGAAACCAGCAACTGGACGTGTGATAGCCCGGTCACGGGAGCATCAATGCGTACCGCGCCGTTCTCCGTCACGCGTTGCACCCTACCGGAGGACCGGAGTTCGGGCACGGCCCCGAACGGGAGCGACAGGGACAATCGAAGGATTCAGCTTGGCTTGGACGAAAAATGGTGCAGTTCCGCCACCAGGGAGTCGCGGCTGCCGGCCATCTGTTGACGAACAGCGGGATCCACCTGGGGATACTGCGGATCGATGTCGATCAAGGTCCGCGCCAGGATGGCCGCGGTGGCCAGGCGGGCGAACCATTTGTGGTCGGCAGGCACCACGTGCCACGGCGCCCACTCCGTGCTGGTGTGGCTGAGCATCTTGGCGAAGGCCCGTTGGTAGTCGTCCCAGTAGTGGCGTTCGTGGATGTCGCTGGGAGCGAACTTCCAGTTCTTCTCCGGCCGGTCGATCCGCTTGATGAACCGTTTGGCCTGTTCCTCCTTCGACACATTGAGCAGTACCTTCACCACGCGGATGTCGTTGTCGACCAGATGGCGCTCCCAGTCATTGATCTCGTGGAAGCGGCGTCTCCACACGCCCTTGGCCGGCGGACGACCAGAGGCGAACTCGTGCTGCAGCAGTTCGGGGTGGACCCGAACGACCAGCACCTCTTCATAGTGCGACCGGTTGAAGATGCCGATCCGGCCCCGTTCGGGTGCGACCCGCTGATGTCGCCAGAGATAGTCATGTCTGAGTTCGTCGACCGACGGTTCCTTGAAGCTGTGCACCTCGACGCCTTGGGGGTTGAGACCCCGCATCACGTGCTTGATCGTGCTGTCCTTTCCACCGGCGTCGAGCGCCTGGAGCACGAGCAGTACTCCAGAGGCGGCCTGGGCAGACAGCCGATCTTGGTAGTCAGCCAGAAGCTCGATGACCTGGTCCAGCCGCGCCCCGGCGTCGGAACGCGACACCGTTCCATCGACGTAGGTCGGGTCGAAATCGCGCTCCATGGTGACCGACGTCCCCGGCTTCACCCGAAACGGATCGACGAGGTCCCGCACGAAACTCTGACTCTGGTCCATGTGTCAACTCTGCCCCAATGGCCAAAGCAATGTCGCTGGCGCAGGTGAGCTCATCGGCGACGCCAGCAGCCTGTCACGGAAATGTGGATCGATCGGCGGTCTCCGGGACCATGGTTTGACTACAACAGACCGGTCTGTCTACAGTCATCAGAAGCAGACAGACCGGTCTGTTTTGTCCGACCCAGGAGTGACCATGGTCTCGACCCAGCACCACGACATCCAGGATCGACCGACAGGGCCGTTGGCAATCAACGCCCCAGCGCAAAGGACACGCCTTCGGCTACCCACCACCGTGGCCTTCTATCTCCTGGCTTCGATCGTGGTGTCCTTCCTGGCCGGGTCCAGTGCGCCCACACCCCTCTACCGCGTCTACCAGTCCGAATGGGGCTTCTCCCCCATGACCATCACCATCGTCTTCGGGGTGTACGCGGTGGCGGTGTTGGCGGCGCTGCTCACCGCGGGAACCCTCTCGGACCATGTCGGACGTCGGCCGGTGTTGTTGGCGGCCCTCATAGTCCAGGCTGCGGTCATGGTCATCTTTGCTGCCGCCGGGGGCGTGCCCGCACTACTGGTGGCCCGGGTGGTCCAGGGCCTCTCGACCGGAGCTGCGGTCGGCGCCGTTGGAGCCGGCATGCTCGACTTGGACAAGGCCAAGGGCACCATGGCCAACGCCGTCGCCCCGGTCACGGGAACAGCGACGGGTGCGCTGGTGTCGGGGTTGCTGGTCCAGTTCCTACCCGCCCCGACGCACCTCGTGTACCTCGTGCTCCTCGGGATCTTCATCCTGCAGGCGCTCGGAGTGGCCCTGATGTCGGAGACGTCGACGTCCAAGCCTGGCGCGTTGGCATCCCTCCGGCCCGAAGTCCGTGTCCCGCCGGTTGTGCGCCGGCCCCTTTTGGTGGCCATCCCCGCCCTGGTGGCGGTCTGGGCCCTCGGCGGCTTCTACGCTTCGCTCGGACCGGACCTGGTCCGACAGGTCGTCGGCTCCAGCTCACCGGTGCTGGGCGGCCTCGCCCTGTTCGTCCTGGCCGCCTGTGGCGCCCTCGCAGTCCTATTCTTCCGAGCGACACCGCCGCGCACGGTTATGTTCATCGGCACCCTCGGGCTCGTCGTCGGGGTGGGACTCACCTTGCTGGCCGTCGCCCTGACCTCGGCCGTGCCGTTCTTCATCGGCACGGCCGTGGGGGGCGTGGGATTCGGGGCCGGGTTCCAAGGTGCCATTCGAACCGTGCTGCCCCTGGCTGCGCCACACGAGCGGTCCGGGGTGCTCTCGACCGTGTGGGTCGTCTCCTATCTGGCCTTGGGCCTGCCGGCCATCGTCGCCGGTTTCCTGGTGGTACATGGTGGTGGGTTCTTGAGCACGACGTGGCAGTACGGGGTGGCCGTGATCGTGCTGGCCGTCCTGGCCCTCGCCGGCCTGGCCTGGAGCGGGTCGACTCCAGCCCGACGAGCGGCCTGGCACGGGTCGATCAGTTGCCGGTGATGAGCACCGTGCGGGCTCGTCACCGAAAACGTGTTTGCTCGCGAGCCACAGCTATCCGGGACGCGACGGCTCCGCCGTACCGACCCGCTCGGGCACGGGGATGCGAGCCCGGCCCGGTGGCCGAATCCGGTCGAAGAGGGTCATGGCCAAGGTACCTACACCGAATCCAACACCAAGCAGACAGACTCCCGTCCACTTGTCGGCCGAGAACACGATCCCGGCGGTGACAGAACCTATGGCCCCGCCCATGAAGTAGCAGAACATATAGGCACTGTTGATGCGGCTGCGAGCCTCGGGCCGGAGGGCATAGATCACCGCCTGATTGGTGATTTGCATCCCCTGGGTGCCGATGTCCAGGACCACGATGCCGACGATGATGGCGGCGACCGAGGTCTTTCCGAACCCCAGCACCACGAACGACAACGTCAGGAGCACACCGGCGGCCGCGGTGGTGAGGGACGTCTTGTCGACATCGGCCAGCTTGCCGGCCAGGTTGGCCGCAGCCACCCCGCCCACCCCCACCAGACCGAACAGGCCGATCACCAGATTGGAGTAGTGATAGGGGGCCGCCGACAGCAAGAAGGCGAGTGACGTCCACAGCACGCTGAAGGCAGCGAAGGCCATGGCGCCATGCCAGGCCCGGCGGCGTAGCGCCGGCTCATCGACCAAGAGACGCAGGGACGAGCCAACCAGATGGGGATAGCTGAGGTGCGGCCGCCTTCCTTCGGCGGGCAGGGCTCGCCACAGCACGACGGCGAAAACGACCATGAGCCCCGCCGATATCCAGTAGATGGCTCGCCACCCGGCCAGCTCGGCCACGACTCCGGACACCGTTCGGGCCAACAGGATGCCAAGGAGGAGGCCGGTCATGATGCGGGCCACCACTCGTCCCCGCCGTTCCTCAGGGGCGAGATCGGCGGCGAAGGGGACCATGACCTGACCGGCAACCGACGCGCAGCCTGCGGCCACCGAACCAGCCTCGAAGAGCCAAAGATTGGGTGCGATGGCGCACGCCACCAGGGCCACCGCCGACAGCACGAACAACAGGACGACCAACGATCGACGGGGCCGGAGGTCGCCGAGCGGAACGATCAGCAACAACCCCGCGGCATAGCCAACTTGGGTGGCTGTGACCACGGTTGAGGCGGCCGCTGAACCGACGTGAAGGCTCCGGGACACCTCATTGAGCAAAGGCTGGGCGTAGTAGAGGTTGGCCACCACCGCTCCAGTGGCCACCGCCATCAACAAGACCAACCGGCTGCTCAGTGCTTGTCGTTCTCCGGGATGTGCCATTGCTCCTCGTGGGCTGATTGGCCGGTTCGTCTTCCCAGGCCGATGCCCAACGGCGCTGGAACCGGCAGCGGGGCCCAGCCGTGGACGCAGCACACCGGCATGGGTTTTACAACTACCCCAACATAACGAGTGAGAAGGAGCGAACAGACGTCTGGCCCCAATGCGCCCAGGCCATGAGCTCAGCCGAGCACGGCGGCTGCCGCCTCCGACAAGACGTCGAGGCTCTCCTCCACCAGCTGATCGCTGATGACGAGCGGCGGCAACAGACGGATCACATTGCCCCACGTTCCACAGGTGAGGACGATCACTCCCGCACGCAGGCAGGCCGCAGCGATCCGCCCGGCCGAGTCGGGATCGGGCTCGAGGGTTCCGGGTACCACCAGCTCGATGGCTTGCATGGCGCCCCGTCCTCGGACCTCGCCGATGGCAGGAAACTGGGCCTGCAACGCGACTAGTCGGTCGGTCATCCGATGACCGATGCGATCGGCCGCGCCGGCCAGGTCTCTGGATCTCATGACCTCGATGGTGGCCAGGGCGGCGGCGCAGGCCACCGGATTGCCGCCGTAGGTACCCCCCAGCCCACCGGGGTGTACGGCATCCATGAGCTCGGCCCGACCGGTAACCGCGGCCAAGGGCATCCCTCCGGCAATGCCCTTGGCCATGGTGATCAGGTCAGGAACCACGCCTTCGTGTTCGCTGGCGAACCAGGCTCCTGTCCGGCAGAAGCCCGACTGGATCTCGTCGGCCACCAGCACCACGCCATGATCGTGGCACCAGGCGGCCACGGCGGGCAGGAACCCGGGGGCGGGAACGATGAACCCCCCTTCACCCTGGATCGGCTCGATCACCACGCAGGCGACATTGTGCGCGCCGACCTGCTTGTCCAGTTGATCCAGCGCTCGCTCAGCAGCCTCATCACCGCTCATGCCGGTGGGGTCGCGAAACGGGTAGGACATCGGCATCCGGTAGACCTCGGGCGAAAAGGGACCGAAACCCTCCTTGTACGGCATGTTCTTCGCCGTGAGGGCCATGGTGAGATTGGTGCGGCCGTGATAGGCGTGGTCGAAAACCACCACTGCCTGGCGACGGGTGGCGTGGCGGGCAACCTTGACTGCGTTCTCCACCGCCTCCGCCCCGGAATTGAACAGCGCGGAGGCCTTGGCATGATGACCCGGAGTCAGGGCTCCCAGCTCCTCGCAGACGGCGACGTAGCTCTCATACGGCCCGACCATGAAACAGGTGTGAGTGAACCGCTCCACCTGGTCACTCACCGCCTCGACCACCTCGGGCAGGGCATGACCGATGCTGGTCACCCCGATGCCCGAGCCGAGATCGATGAGCGCATTGCCGTCCACGTCAACCACGATTGCTCCCGAGGCGGCCTCGATATAGACGGGTAGAACAGAGCTCACCCCCGATGCAACCGCGGCATGGCGACGGCTGCTCAGTCGGCGAGAGCGTGGCCCGGGCAACTCGGTGATCAGTCGTCGGGCCTGGACGATCGGGGGCCCGACGCCGGCACTACCTGGTTGGGCCACAGCCTCGAACCTACCGTTCTCCTAGGAGCTTGTCCGATCGTCCCGCCGGCGACGACGAGAGCCGGGCGCGGTCCACCTAGTTGCGCTCGGCTGCGTGGCCATCGACCGGGGGGGCGGGCCTTCCGTCAGCGCTGGCTCCGGCACCCTTGAGCACGTCCACCAGGACCTGGGCCCCCCCGACCAGGCCGGCCGCCTCGTAGGGCACCACCACTTTGGCGTTGGTCGAGGTGGCTATCTGCTGCAGCGCCCGTAACTGGAGCACGGCCAGCGTGTTGGGCCTGATGGTGGCGGTATCCAATGCTCCGAGCGCCATCGCCTCTCCTTCTCCCCGCAGCGCCGATGCTCGCTTCTCACCCTCGGCTCGGAGCTCCAGCACCTTCTGCTGAGCCTCGGCGGCCAGGATCGACGCCTGCTTCTGGCCCTCGGCCTCGAGCACCGCCGCCTGCTTGCGGCCTTGCGCGCTGTTGATGGCCGACTGTTGATCACCCTCTGACTTGAGGATGGCGGCGCGCTTGTGCTGCTCGGCTTCTTTCTGCTCGGACATGGCCTGTAGGACATTGGCCGGTGGGGTGATGTCGAGGATCTCTATGCGATTGAGCCGAACACCCCACTTGAGGGTGGCATCGGTCATGTGCTCCTGCATCTTGGAGTTGATCGTCTCGCGCTCGGACAGCGACTGGTCGAGGGTCAGTTCTCCAAATACCGCACGCAAGGCGGTTCGGGACAACTGGTCGACGGCCAGCTCGTAGTCCTCGATCTCGTAGAGCGCCGCTTTGACGTCGAGCACCTGGGCGAAGATCGTGGCGCTCACCTGCAATGACACGTTGTCGGCGGTAATCACCGACTGCCGATCACCGGTGTGAGGGAACTCACGGATGTCGACCTTTTCCATCTGGTCGAAGAACGGGACCAGGAAGGCGATCCCGGGCTGCCGGACAGACTTGAACTCCCCGAGCCGTTTCACCACTCCCACGCTTCCCTGCTGCACCACCTTCAGGGCCTTTTTGAGGATGACCGCCACCAGCACTACGACGACGACTACGACTATCACGACGCCGGTGATCACGCCGGCACTCATACTTGCGATCATCATGAGCCCTTTCTTGGACTTGTTGGGTGTTATGCGGAATCGGTGGCGTAGACGACGAGCAGTCCCCGCTCAACGTCGGCGACGACCACCGTGGATCCGACGCCGATGGTGGTGTCGGGGAACAGGGACATGGCGTGCCAGTTCTCACCCCGGGCCCGTACCAGCCCGGGTCGGGTGCTCCCGCCGACTTCCCGCGTTACCAGTGCCGTCTCGCCGACCATGCCTTCGATACCGTTCAACATGCGCCAACCGCTCCGCCGCCCTCGGCTCGCCCCGGGTCGATCTGGAGGTGCGACGGATGACGCCTGATTTCCGCGCTGCCTACCTGGGTCACCGGGACGAACATCATCGCTTTGTGCACTATACGAGCGCGTGCCCTGGCCGACAGGACATGAGGGAACGCTCCAGCCGCCGGCCTGGGGACCCCGATGAGTAAGTTCTGTCCTACCGTAAGTATCTACTTACCAACTTTCGGACCCTGTGGGTGTGCGGGCAATTCAACCCACCAGCGCAGGGAGATCGGGGGTTCGATGGGGGAAGGTTCCCGCGGCCCCCGCCAAGGTAGAGAATTGCCAAGTCAGAGAATTGCACGGGGGATCAGCCAATCTCTTCGGGGGGTTCGGCCGTAACCCCTATACCGGCGCATCTCCGAGAGCCTGAGGACCCGAACGGTATGGAGCAGACGAGTCAACACCGAGGGTGGGAACATGGCCCTGCCGCTGAGCGGTAACGCCGCTGTTCTTGGCCGCGAGGCACGTTAGGTGGGATCCCCCGCGATCGGCCTTCGACGCGAACCAGCGACTTCTGCTGCACCAGAATCGCGGCCGCCACTACAGCGAGAAGGAGGTGGCACGCCCTCACGCTCCCTGGTGCAGCGTTTGCGGGAACCCGGACCACTCTCTTCCGGAGCGGAGCGGGTGGTCAGGGTCTCACTCAATCTGGTGGGAGCCGTTGGCGCGGCCTTCTTTGCCGAAGCCACCCTGCGGGCCTACCTGCACACCCACCGCTGGTTCGGCCCTCCATTCGTCGCCGAGCAGATGTGGGTGGTGGTTGCCTACCTGTTCCGTCGCCCGGCACGCACGGTGACCCGGCGAATGAGCGACTGGCTCCTTGCATTCGGCGGAACGTTCGGAGGTGTGCTGTTCCGGCCTGACGGCGCCCATCCCTCCTGGGGAGTCCAGGCAGGACTGGGCATCCAGTTATTCGGCCTGGCGATCTGCATTGCCTCGTTCTTGGCGCTCGGTCGATCCTTCGGCTTCGCTGCCGCTGATCGCGGCCTGGTACGACGGGGTCCCTACGCCGTCGTCCGCCATCCCATCTATGCCTCGTACCTCTTCCTTCAATTTGGATACCTGCTGCAGAGCATTTCCGTGTGGAATGGCCTGGTCATGTTGCTGGTGACCAGTTGCAACGTCGGCCGGGCACTGGCAGAGGACCGCCTGCTTGCGACGAACGAGCAGTACGACGCCTATCGCACGCAGGTTCGGTGGAGGTTGGTCCCCGGCCTTTGGTAGCCCGGTATCGGAATGAGCCCTACGGTTGGGTGATGGCCCTTCCCGCTCCGGCAGCAGACCGCACCGCCGTGATCACCGGCGCCTCCTCTGGCATCGGTGCGGCCATCGCCCGAGAGCTCGCCGGGCGTGGTCACGGGGTGACGCTGGTTGCTCGACGAGCCGACAAGCTCGAGAGCCTGGCTGCCGAGCTCCGCGCCAACGGCGTGCGGGCACACGTGTTGGTGGCCGACCTCTCGGACCGAGACGCCCGTGCCCGGTTGCTCGATCGCACAGCCGAACTGGGGCTCGCAGCCGAGATCCTGGTCAACAACGCCGGATTCACGACGGTGGGACCGGTGACCAAGTCCGATCCACTGGCGGAGATCAACATGATCGAAGTCGACGTGGTGGCGGTCGCCGATCTGTGCAGTCGGTTCCTACCGGCGATGGTCGAGAGGGGTCGGGGTGCCGTCCTCAATATCGCTTCCACCGGCGCATTCCAACCGCTGCCGGGCCAGGCTGCCTACGGTGCGGCCAAGGCGTTTGTCCTGTCCTATTCGGAGAGCCTGAGCGGCGAGCTGCGGGGCACCGGTGTGCAGGTATCGGTCCTGTGCCCTGGCCCCGTCGAGACCGGCTTCGGCGAACGTGCCGGCATCTCGAAACAGGAGGCCGAGGCGGCATTGCCCAAGTTCTTGTGGGAGAGCCCCGAAACGGTTGCCGCCATCGGGGTCGAGGCGCTGGTCAATGGCCGGGTCGTCGCCATCCCCGGCCGCGCCAACCAGGCCGGCGCCGTCCTGGGCCGCCTCACGCCTCATCGGCTCTTGATACCGATCCTGGCCAGGAGCCATCCCGCGCTACGGACCTGATGCAAGGTGCGGGCCAGGACTGACCCTCCCCGCCCCGTCGTTCGAGGTCAGTTCCAGAACGAGGTCAAGTCGGCCAGGTCGGCGGAGGCTTGGCGGGCGCCCATGGCCAGGGCTTTGGGAACCGAGGCAGGCGACATCAGCTCCAAGGGATCCACGGCTTCGGGGGTGCGGAGTTCGACCTTGGTTCCCGTAGCCATCAAGTCCTCGATCTCTCGTCGGCCACCGCCCGGTTGGCTCGTCATCATTCCCTCGGTCAGCTCGCTGCCGTCGCTCAGGGCCAGCACCAGCACCCGCTCTGCACCGGCCAGGACGTCGAGATGGGTGCCGGAACCGCTTACGCCACCGTCCATGCAACGACGGTCGCCGATCAGTTGCGGGGGGAAGAGGCCGGGGACCGCGCTGCTGGCCGCAGCGGCGGCCGACACGGTGACGCCCGCTTCCTGGGTAACGAAGCATCGCTCCCCGGTATAGGCATCGACACAGCTGATGTGCAGGGTCGGCGATGGCCAGCGCTTGGCCCCGATGATCAGGGTTACATTGCGCCGCATGGTCCGAGCGGCAGGGCCGGCCGAGGCCAAGGCGGCGTGTCCGATGGCTCGGAGCGTGGCCGGTTCACTGTCCTGGGCTTGCCAGAACAGGTCGAGCGCTCGTTGCTGGCTGGGACGCAGATCGGAACTCGGTGCGAGCGCAGATACCACCTTCGGCGCCTTGCCCAAGATGGCGAGTTCCCGGTGGAAGAGATTGAGGCGACCTCCGAGGAGGGCAGCGGCCACGACCGATCCCGCCGACGTTCCCACCACTCGATCGGCGGCGTCGAGATGGAGCCCTCCCTCGGCCAAGGTGTGGAGATAAGCCGTCTGCCAGGCGACGAAGAAGAGACCGCCACCGCCGAGACACAACCCGTGGCTCAGGCCGGCACCGTATCGGGCTTCGAAGCTTCGTGGCCGGGCGATATCGAAGGGGTGTGAAGGATCGGCTTGGCTGGTCACGGCGCAACTCTACTGGGGCGGTCCTTGCGGGCCGCGTCCCGACCGCCGGCTATGACCGGTGTCACCACTTCGGACTCGGGTTGCGGCCCCCGAGTCCAGGAAGCCGCTGCCGCCAACAGGCTGGCCACGATGGCGAAATCAAGCGCCGCATGAAGGCCTGACCGAAATGGGGCCGTGATGATCGAGGGGAAGAATCCCCGGCCGGCGAGTACCGTTTGTTGTGCGTGAGGGACCTGAGAGAGCACGTGCGCCCCCAGCAACTGCTGGACAGGGTTGTAGCCCAAGAACGCGGCGAACAGGGTCGAGACCGGAGGCAGGTGCGAGGCGGTGGTGGCCGCCGCGGGCGAAACGCCGTTGCTGACCAGCCCGTGATAGAGGCTCGCGGGCAGCGAGGCGGAAAGCCCCACGATCATCAGCGTGAAGAAGATCCCGATGGACAGGACTTGAGCGGAGTTCTGGAAGGTGGTGTTCATGCCCGATCCGGCCCCCCGATGCTCCGGGGGAAGGCTGTTCATGACCCCCGCCCGGTTCGGCGAGCCAAAGGAGGACATGAACAATCCGATGACGAAGAGCAAGACGGCGAAGAGCCAGTACGGGAAGTCGATGGGTAGCAGCTCCAAGAGGATGAACGAGGCCGCCGTGCCGAGCATGCCGCCGGTGGCGAAGGGACGCGCACCGTAGCGGTCGGAAAGGATGCCGGACAGGGGGCCGGCGATCAGGAACCCGGCCGTGAGCGGAAGCATGGCCAGTCCCGCCCAGAGCGGAGTCCGGGCGAAGTCGTAGCCGTGGAGGGGCAACCAGATCCCCTGCAGCCAGATGATGAGCATGAACATGAGGCCACCGCGGCTCAAGGCGGCGAGCAGGCTGGCGAAGACCCCGGCCGTGAACGCCCGGATCTTGAACAGCTGGATGCGGAACATCGGTTCGGGGACCTTGGTCTCGATGATTGCGAAGACGATGAGCAACACGACGCCGAGGGTGAGGGCCAGCACCACGACCGGATTGGTCCACCCCATGGTGTTGTTCCCGTAAGGCTCGATCCCGTAGGTGATACCCACCATGACCAGGATGAGGCCGATGGCGAAGGTGATGTTGCCAGGCCAGTCGATACGGGCTGGTCGTCGCTCGCTCAGTTCGCGCAGCTTCAGATAGCCAAAGATGGTGGCGAAGAGCCCGATGGGCACGGAGACGAGGAAGATGAGCCGCCAGTTGATCGGGGCGAGGATGCCGCCCAGGACCAATCCGATGAAGGTCCCACTGAACGCGGCTGCCTGGTTGACCCCCATGGCCATGCCCCGCTGCCCGGCCGGGAAGGCGTCGGTGAGGATGGCCGCCGAGTTCGCCATAAGCATGGCGGCGCCGACTCCTTGGAAGATCCGCATGATGATCAACCACAGCCCGGCGGCGTGACCGGACATCCACGTCACGCTGAGCAGGAGCGAGAAGAAGGTGAAGACGGCGAACCCCAGGTTGTACATGCGGACCCGGCCGTAGATGTCGCCCAACCGGCCCAGGCTGGTCACCAGGACGCTGGTGACGACCAGGAACCCCAGGATCATCCACAACAAGTAGAAGCTGTTCCCGGGCTGGAGCGGGTTTATCCCGATCCCCCGGAAGATGTCGGGAAGGGCGATCAGCGTGATCGAACCGTCGATGGTGGCCATGAGCATGCCCAGCGTGGAGATGAACAGGGCCACCCACTTGTAGCCGTCGGGGACCGGACCGAGGGCGCTCGCCGACCCAAAGCGCCCAGCCGGTCGTATCGATTGGTCGAGGTCGGTCATCACTCTCCGGGACGCTGACTTGCCGTTAACGTGAACAAGAAGCAATCTTAACGCGTGCGTCAAACATGCAAGACAGGCCGCACGTAGCATCATCCATCGACAGGAGCCGCTGTGACCACCACTTCGCAGATCATCATCGAGACCGCCGACGGCCCCATGCCGACCTACGAAGCCTCCCCCGGCGGTACCCCGCGAGGCGGCATCCTGGTGATCCAAGAGGCCTTCGGGGTGACAACTCACATCGAGGGGATCGCCGACCGCCTGGCCGATGCGGGCTGGTATGCGATCGCACCGGCTTTCTTCCACCGGCAGGGTTCACCCGTGCTGGCCTACGACGACCTCGACTCGGTCATGCCGATCATGGGCGAGCTGACTGCTGAGGGTCTGGCCGTCGATGTGGCTGCTGCCCTCGATCACCTCGAGCATGCCGGGTTCCCCCGGTCACGGATCGGCATCGTGGGATTCTGCATGGGTGGAAGCGTCACCTTCTTCGCCGCCACCACCCGGGCAGTAGGTTCTGCCGTCACCTTCTACGGCGGTGGGGTTGGCCAAGGCCGGTTCGGTCTGCCCTCTCTGATCGAGCTGGCCTCCAGCCTCCAGACCCCCTTGCTCGGCCTGTACGGCGATCTGGACAAGGGAATCCCGACCGAAGAGGTGGAGCAACTTCGCGACGCCGTCTCCAGCGTGCCGGTGCCGACCGAGATCGTCCGCTTTGCCGATGCCGACCACGGGTTCAACTGTGATGACCGCCCCTCGGTGTTCAACGCCGCAGCTGCGGCCGACGCCTGGCAGCGCACCCTGGCCTGGTTCGACACGCACCTGGGTGACGGTTCGGCCCGGAGATAACCATCGCATCCTGGCCGGGGCGGTTCAGCCCGGCACTGGATTGGCCACCGGCGCCGTCGGAGTCGCCCCCGCTGGGCAGGCTCGGGGGTCCCACGGCTGCAGGTTCGTGTTGGCCGAGGAGGGGGCGGTGATCGCCGCCACAGGCGACGGGTTGCTCGTTGTCGTCGTCGGTGCTGATGGGGCGGCAGAGCTACTCGTCGCGCCTCCCGTGGTCGACGGGGGTGGGGCGTTCACCGCGAACTGCGTGCCGGTCACCACGGTCACGTTGGCACCGCTCGAGACCTTGCTCGGGTCGTAGGCCATGATCACCGAACCGGTCATGGAACGGACCACCTTCTCGGCCGCGGCCTCGGTAGCCGGGGACTTGGACCCGTAATAGACGACGGTCTCAGCCACGTCGCCAACCGGAGTGGTGTCGCCAATGCTGGAGATCTTGAAGCCGAGCGCAGCCAGCGCAGTGGATGTGTCCGTGGCCTGGTTGTACGCCCCGGTTCCGTTCATGACCGACACGGCGACCGACGATGCAGCGGGAAGCGGATTTCCGGTCATGGCGTCGGTGGTCGATCCAATGCCGAGCACCTTGTCCACGGCAGACAGGTCCTGCGATAGGGACGGAAACTCGACCTCCTGATAGTTGCCGCCCTTGTAGATGAGATCCCCAGCCTGGCCGGCGGGGTCGATCACCTGGCCCACTGGCAAGGTGAGCTGGGGCACCGAGTTGATGTTCATCGCATGGAAGGCGAGCACCAGGTCGGCCATGTCGTTGACCGACCAGGACTGGTCGAAGGTGAGGTCGCTCTTCACCGAGTTGATGAGGCTGACGTCGGAGATGGGGTTCCCCAGTCCCTGATGGGCTACCGCCGCGGCGAGCACCCGAAGGAACTCGTGATCACGGCGGATTCGGGATAGGTCGCTTTCCGGGTCGGCCGGCCAGTTGCTCGGGTTGGTCGAGGTGATCCCCGGCCGTTGATACACGAGGTGCCTCGCCCGTACAACCTGCAAGGCCTGGGTTCCATTGAGGTGGACACAGGTGGCGGCTCGGACGTTGAGGCCCGACGACGCGTCGAACAGCGATATCGGGAAGGACATGTTGATGCCGCCCAGGGAGTCGACGACGTTTGCGAATTGGTCGAAGTTGAGCGAGACGGCATGCTGGATGGGGATCCCGAAGTCCTCCTCGATCGCCGATACCAGCTGACTCAAACCCTCGTAGAGGCCGGCGTCGATCTTGTTTGCCCCCTCGGCACGGGCGTTAGGGATGAACAGGTCGCGGGGGATCGACAGTAGGGCCAGCTGATGCTTGGCCGGGTTGGCATGGAGGATCATGATCACGTCGCTGTTCACGCCGTTCACCGGCGCCGAGTTGGCCGTTCCCTGGCACAACCCGTAGGCCGGATTCTGAACCTTCAACGCGCAGCGTGAGGTCGATCCCACCATCAGGATGTTCTCGGCGCCGGCTTCAGCCCCCGTGTCCAGTGCTCCATGGAGACCCTTTACATCGATGCGCTTGAGTCCATGAGTGAGGTAGTAGACATACCCGGCACCCCCTCCGACCAGCACCAGCAGCACGGCCAAACCGATGAGGACTCCACGTTTGACCCGACGGCGCCGACGGGTGCTGGCCGCCTTGCGGCGACGACCGCTCCGACCGCCCTGGGGCCGATGCATCTCTTCGGCCAGGGCGGCCAGACCCGCCTCGTTGGCCACTTTGCGCTCTTCGTCCTGGCCTCTGCCAGCACCGGGACCCGGTCCCAGGTGACCGAGCTCGTTCAACCCGTTCACCTTGGGCGAGGGTCGGCCCGGGGGCTTCGGTGGGCCACCAGCGGCGCGCCGATCTCCCCCCCGTTCGTTCATGGACGGTCACCGTACCAACCGGGAGGGCAAACCTGGCACCATCTCGGATCGGGCCGGCGAAGAGGCCGCGGTCCCTGGCCGACCCTAACGGCACCACCCGGCCCAGCCCGCGACCCGTCTGGGCAATCACCCGGCCCAGCCCGCGACCCGTCTGGGCAATAGAGTCGGATGCATGATCGATCGGGTCGAGTTCGGACGGACGGGACACCACAGCTCCCGGGTCATCTTCGGAGCCGCGGCCCTTGGCACGATGGGCCAGGATCCGGCTGACCGCGTGTTCGAGGTGCTGGAAGCGTTCGGGGTCAACCACCTGGACACGGCGGCGGCCTACGGGGACTCCGAGCTCCGGCTGGCGCCGTTGCTAGCCCGAAAGCGAGACCGCTTCTTTCTGGCCACCAAGACGGGTGAGCGGTCGGGTGCCGCGGCCCGTGCGAGCTTGGAACGCTCCTTGACCCGACTGGGCGTTGACCACGTCGACCTCATCCAGCTCCACAATCTGGTGGAGGAGGACGAGTGGCAGACCGCGCACGGGCCCCGCGGTGCGCTCGAAGCACTGGTCCAAGCCCGGGACGAGGGCCTGACCCGGTTCATCGGCGTCACCGGACATGGCCTGCGCATCGCGGCCATGCACCGCCGCAGCTTGGAGCGATTCGACTACGACTCCGTGTTGTTGCCGTTCAATTACCCGCTGCTCCGTGACGACAACTACCGACGTGCGTGTGACAGCCTGGCGGCCACGTGCGCCGAACGGCGAGTGGCGGTCCAGACCATCAAGTCCGCCGCCCGTCGGCGCTGGGCCCCCGACGACCCGTCGCCCCACTTCAGCTGGTACGAACCGCTGCCCGAGGGACCCGCGCTGGCTCGCTCGGTGCGGTGGGTGCTGGGTGGTGGTGCCTACGAGGGTCAGTTCTTCGTCAATTCGTCGAGCGACGCCCGGCTGTTGCCGTCCATCTTGCAGGCGGCCTCCGAGGCACCGTCATTACCCCGCCCGACCGACGATCAGCTCGCGGCCGACGCTCTCGGTGAAGGGGTGACCCCGCTGTTCGATGGCGGAGCCCTCGAGACGATCTAAATGGCCTCCGGCGTGACGAACGTAGCCTTCGCTCCTCCGCCCGACCAGACATGGACCCGTGTCTCGCCGCTGCTGGCCCGCATGCGTCGAACCGTCGTCATTGCCCTCGGGATTCCTGTCGTCGCCGGTGTCGCCGTCGGCCTGTCGTTCGCCTGGGACACGGCCGGACCCATTGTCGGCATCATCGGCGCCCTCGTCCTGGTATGGGCCTGGTTCGCCATCGGGCGGAACTTTCGGTCCTGGCGTTACGTCGAGCGGGCAGACGACATGGTGGTGACCCACGGGGCCATGTTCAAGAAGTTGACAGTCGTCCCTTACGGGCGGATGCAGTTGGTCGACGTGAAGGCCGGTCCCATTGCCCGTTCCTTCGGACTGGTGAGCGTCAAGCTGCACACGGCTGCGGCCACCACCGATGCTGAGGTACGCGGGCTCACCCCCGACCATGCCGGCGCCCTGCGGGACCGGCTCACCGCCTTGGGCGAGGCCCATGCCGCCGGCCTCTGACCAGAAGACGGGCGATTCCGCCCCTGCTCTGGCGGACGAGACCTTTCGGCTTCATCCGCTGACACCGATCGCCCTGGGGGGGCGCGTCCTCGGCATCCTGATAGTCATTACCGCCCTCGGGTTCGCCGAGCGAGGGGCGTCCGGCGGTGCCAGCCCGAACTGGATCCAGGTGGCCATCTTCGGGGGCCTTGCCCTCCTGTTGGTGGTGCGAGGCATCATCACCGTGGCCGTCACCAGCTACCACTTGTTGGGCGGCGAGCTCCGTATCGACAGCGGGCTGCTGCAAAAGCAGTCCAAGCGGATCCGCCTCGATCGGGTCCAGAGCGTCGACGTGCTCGAGCCCCTCTCGGCTCGTATCTTCGGACTCGCCGAGGTGAAGGTCACAACGGCCGGGAGCGAACGGGCTGCGGTGCGTCTTCGCTATCTGGCCCTGCCAGTTGCCCAGTCCTTGCGCGCTGACCTGCTGGGGCGGTCGACCGGCGCAGGAGAGGGAGCGGTCGAGGCGCCGGAACGCCCTCTGATCACCGTGCCCCATGGTCGGCTGGTGGGGTCGGTGCTCCTGCAGATGGTCTCGTGGCGCTTGCTCTTGTTGGCCCTCGGGCCCGCTCTCACCGTGATCGGGCAGCAGAACGGTCACAAAGCCACCACGGGCATCGGCATCGCCATCTTCGTGTGGTTCGCCGTCCTCATCGCCCATGCCATATGGCAACGGGTCAACTCGCTGTGGGAGTTCACCGTCACCGATTCCCCGGACGGGCTCCGGGTCCGCCATGGGCTCTTGTCCACCACGCGCCAGACCGTCCCTCCGGGGAAGGTCCAGGCGATCCTGATCCATCAACCCATGTCGTGGCGCCCCTTCGGGTGGGTGCAGGTCCGGATGAACGTGGCCGGCTATGGCAGAGCCGACTCCTCCAAGCGGACCACCCTGATCCCGGTGACCGACCGGGCCTTCGCCGAGAGTCTGGTGGGCTGGATGCTCGGCGGCGTCGACCTGCACGACATTCCGCTGACCCGGCCACCTCGGAGGGCCGCTCTCCGGGCACCACTGTGGTGGCGAGCCGAATGGGCCGGCGCTGACGACCGGGTCTTCGTGGGCCGCCACGGCCTGCTGTCCCGGACCATCGATGTCGTTCCCCACCAGCGCACCCAGAGTCTCCGGCTCAGCGCCGGACCTTGGGAGCGTGCCCTCGGCCTGGCCTCGGTGCATCTCGACTCCACGCCGGGACCGGTGAGGACCCGGGCCGCCCATCGGGACGCCGCCGAGGCACGCCAGATGCTGGACCGTCAGATCGATCGCGCCCGCACCGCTCGCCAGATCGGGACGCCACAGTCCGCCCAGGCTCCCCGGGTGTCCTGACCCCTCGACCCTGTACCCGAGAAATCATGATGTTTCATGCATAACCGGACACCGGGATGGGTAGATGGTGCCCATGGCGATCGGAAGCATGTAGGCAGGGATGGCGATCGCCGGGCGGGTTCGCTTGCGGACGTCGCCCCCCGAGGCGCGTGCAACCCGCCAACGGGACGAAGGAGCACGGGAACAAACAACGGGGATCCTCAGCCCTGGGATCGCCGGGCCTCGGTTGGCGACCAGCGACGGGGTCGAGCTGGCTACCAGGCAATGGCCGGTCTCCGACGGGGCGCGAGCTGTGGTGGTACTTGTTCACGGGCTGACCGCCAACAAGGACGAAGCTCGCGTCGTGTCACTCGCATCCGAGCTGCACAGAAAGGGATTCGAGGTCATCGCCTACGACTCTCGTGGCCATGGCCAGTCCGGTGGGCAGTGCACGTTGGGCGATCTCGAACGTTACGATGTCGCCGCAGTGGTCGCCTGGGCGAGGGCCCGGAACCGCAGCGTGGTATTGGTGGGCGCGTCCATGGGCGCAGTTGGGGTGCTTTCCTACGCAGCCACGGCGAACGACCTGACCGGCGTGGTGACGGTGTCCAGTCCGGGCGAGTGGCGACTGCCGCTTCGGATCCGCTCCATCATCACCGCGGGCCTGGCCCGAACCCGGACGGGACGCGAGTTCGCCCGTCGGCGCATGGGTGTCCGCATCGCCCCCTGGACCTCGCCAGAAAGCGCGCGCTCGCTCGTCGAGCGGGTCACCGTTCCCGTGGCCGTCGTCCACGGCCGGCGCGACACCATCATCCCTCACGGCGCCAGCCTTGCCCGGGTGGTCCACGAGGGCCCGGTCCGGTCCGTTGCGCTCGTGCACTCGATGGGCCACGCCTTCGACCCCGTTGGCCACGGGCAGATCTCCGCCGCTATCACGTGGGCGTTGCGCCAGAACGAATCCCTCCTCGCGCTCGAGCCGCCACCGGCGGATGCCGAGACGCGCGCCCAGCTCCAGCGACAGGGCCCGTGAGCTCGCCCACCGGGAGCATCGGCCCCAAGGTGCACGGATCACGAGGGCGGAGGCAGGGTGGCGGGCATGGTGAGCTGATCGTTCCCGCACTGGAAGGGCGGGAATCAAAAGCGTCGCTCCACCGTGGACTGGTCGGGTCGGCGGTCGGGGTTGCCGCGCTGTACTCGTGGTTTGCCGCGCTCAGCACCCCGTTTACCAGCAGAGCCGATGTCATGACGGCACTACCGTTGATCGCTGCCCTGGTGGCGGTGGTCTTGTTCGGCCACCTGCGACCGCGGGGAACCAGCGAGCGCCTTGCCTCGCGTCCCACAGGGCGACGTCTGTGGCCGTGGTGGGCGGCATTGGGTGTGGTCGGGGCATGGGAGCTGTTCTGCTACTTCGAGCTGCCCCGGTTTGAACACCCCACGTTCAGCTCGCTGTACGACAGCGCCAGCAGCTCGCAGCCCTTCAAGGCCGTGCTCTTCTTCGGGTGGCTGGTATTGGGCTGGGCCATCGTGCGCGCCTATGGCAGGGTCAGGTCGTGACCTGGCACGCCGTATCACTCGGCATCTGGGCGGCCATGGCCCTGCTCCTGGTCGGGGTGGGGGTCGCCGCGGTGGTGTCGAATGGCCGACTGGCCTCCGTGGGCGATTTCGGGCGGGTCCTCATGCGGAGCCGCCTCAGCGGTGCGGTGGTCATCGTGATCTGGATGTGGCTGGGCTGGCACTTCTTCGCCCGGTGATCGAGCGCAGCACCTGATCATCGACATCCGGGCCTGTTCAGGCGGCCAGGGACTACCGCAGGGCCTGCCAACCGCTCCATGCGGCCAGCGCCACCAGGGCAACCGCGGTGACGATGCGGAGCGTCCTGATATTGACGATTCGCAGAACGCTCTGTCCGCCGATCACGGCCAGCCCCGCCACCGCCCACAGGGCCAGCAGGGCACCCACCCCGACCGATACCGGTGAATGGTAATGAGCGGCCAGGTTGGCCGTCAGGATCTGGGTCAGGTCGCCCCATTCGGCCAAGAAGATGACGATGAAGACGGTGGCCACGACACGCCGCCCCGAGGCCGCCTCCTTCTCCACAAGGTCTTCCTCCTGTTGCGCCTTGGTTGCCTCTCGGATGGCCAGCACGGCACCGGCCAGGAAGAGGAGGGCGACGATGCCGTCCAGTACTCGGTGAGGCACCAGGTGGAAGAGGGCGACCCCGATGGTGGTGGCGATGACGACGTGGACCACGAAGGCGCCGGCGGCTCCCACCCAGACGGCGAACGGCTTGCCCCGGGTCGACATGACCAGCGAGGCGAACATGGTCTTGTCCGGCAGTTCCCCGATGAAGATGATCGGGAACACAGCGGCGACGATGGCGAAATTCAAGCCGGTCTCTCCCGCCGGCGGCCCGCGGCCAGCCCCGGATCCCGGCGATGGGGGGCCACCACGGCTGACCTCCCGATCCCGCCGCGGCCCTCTCGATACATAGGACGATCATGTTCGCATACCGAATCGGCTCGAGTTTCGCAGCCGACCTGCGGCGATGACCCGCTCACCCTGAGCTGCTAAATTTCAGGCGTCGGCTTGGACAGTCAGGCTGGTCACCGTTCGAACCGAATACTTGAACATTGACCAACTTTGCCCGGTTTGAAGTGACAAGTGACGACGGCGGGAGCGTGGTGGCCCGCGCCAGCACGGTGACGGTGGTCGGCGAGATCGACTTCAGCACCTCTCCTCAACTCCGGCAGGCGCTGGTCGACGTCCTCCACGCCAAGGGGCCTGATGCGGTCGTCGACCTGTCGGCCGTCGCCTTCATCGATGCGTCGGGCGTCGGGGTGTTGGTCGGGGCGACGAAGCTGGCCGATTCCCGGGGCGGGCAGTTGATCATTCGCAACCCGAGCCGAGCGGTGCGCCTCGTGCTCGACGTCTTGGAGCTGGACGGGGCTCTTGCCGTCGAACGATGACCGGCGGAGACCGACCGGCTAGCTCTTCCCGTCCGACCGCTCTCGTTGCCGTGCACCGGTGACGATCTCGTCAGCGATCTCCCGGAGCTTGCGGTTCTCCCGCTGGGATGCCCGGACCAGCACCTGAAATGCCTCGTCGGGGCTGCGACCGCCACCAGCCATGACGATCCCGACGGCGTAGTCGATCGTTGCCCGGGATGCCATCGCCTGTTGCAGATTCTCGTTCAACTGGCGGGCGTCCCAGTAGACCTGGGCGTTGGCCAGGACGATGGCCGCTTGCCGAGCAAAAGTCTCGATCCGGTCGACGCTGTGGTCATCGAACGCCTTCGCCTGATGGGAGTACAGATTCAGAGCACCAAGACTCTGGCCCCGAGCGATCACCGGCACCGACAGCGTGGCGAGAATGCCATGGGCAAAGGCCATCTTGGCAAAATCAGGCCACCGTTGGTCATCAGCGGTGGAGTCGATCCGATTGACTCGTTGATGTTGGAATGCATCGAGACACGGTCCTTGCCCGCTCGAGTATTGGGCTTCGTCGATCTCCGGTGCCTCACGATCGGTGAACACACCGGTGCTGGGTTTGCCGTCAATCAGCATGGTGATGCCTGCGAAGTCGGCTGGTAGCACCTGGCAGGCAAGCTCAGAGACCCGTAGCAGGGTGTCCCCCAGCGTGCCCTCGTTGACGAAGAACTGAGAGAGCGCGCTGAACTGATCGCTCGTGCCTGATTGACCGGCCACAAGCCGCTCCTGGCTCAGTGAGTGAAGCCAGTCGCATCCCACACGGGTAGAAGGAAGTTCGGCCAACTCAGGAAGACGTGCAGTCTAACCTGGTATTTAGCATCGATGTTCCGACCCAGGGGCTCGGTGTCAGTGTCGTTCATGGGTCCGGACCGATGAACGACGCGCGTCCAAGAACTGGGCGAGAACGGGCACTCAGGCGGGAAGAGCGACCTCGAACCACACCGACTTGCGGTCTCCTTCCGGGTCGACCCCCCACGTGGTGGCCAGGGCGTTGACGATGGACAAACCCCGTCCGCCCTCTGCCGTCGGGCTCGACGCCAGGAGCACCGGCAACTCCTCACCCTCATCGGTCACGGCCACCCGCACGCAATCGGCACGGATCTCCACCGCCAACGAGATCGATCCCTCGCCGTGGGCAATGGCGTTTGCCACCAGTTCGTTCACGAGCAACGCCGACACGTCGGCCACATCACCGTCGAGCGCGGCGAGTGCGCGCCGAACCGTTGATCGAGCACGCCCTACGGAGTCCGAACTACGAGGGAGGGAGAGGATGAACTCGTCCACCTGAACATTCCTACCCTTCGACACCGATCACCAACCCGGTGTGCTCGTCCCAGGCCCGACGAGAAGGGTATCCCCTTGACCTGCGGGCCTGGCCACCTTGAGCGTTCGCATGCTAGACGCGAAGTGGCTACCGTCGGGATATGGCCAAGGATTCTGAGATTGAGCTGGCCACGACCTTCGGTGACATCGCCCGCACGCTCGTAGCCGAGGAGGATGCGCATGCCACCCTGCGGCGGATCGTGCGGTTGGCCGTCGGCACCATCGATGCCTGCGAGCACTGCGGCATTTCTATCGTCGAGGGTCGCACGATTGGATCGCCGGCGGCCAGCGACTCCATACCGGCCCTCGTGGACAAGCTCCAGTCCGAGACGGGTGAGGGCCCGTGCGTGGACGCCATCAGGATTCATGAGGTGTTCCAGACCGGCCGGCTGTCCGAAGAGACGCGGTGGCCGAACTTTGCTCAACGAGCCAGCCAGGAGTCCGGGGTCGAGAGCATCCTCTCGTTCCGACTGTTCATCGAGGAGGACACCATGGGCTCCCTCAACCTCTACTCGGCACACGTTGATGCCTTCGACCAATACGATGTGGCGTTCGGTGCGGTGTTCGCCGCCCATGCGGCGGTGGCCTGGTCCACGGCAAGGGTCATCGACAATCTGAGGACGGGCCTGAAGACGCGGGAGGTGATCGGTGAGGCTGTCGGAATCCTGATGGCCCGTCAGGACATCTCGGAGACCGACGCATTCGACGTCCTGATTAGAGCGTCCCAGCGTCTCAACATCAAGCTTCGCCTCATTGCCGAAGGTGTGGTCCACCCCGCGGGTCCATCCAGTCCCCACCGGTAGGCAAAGGGGACGGCCCGGTCGGACGGGTCAGCCCGAGAACGTCGCGATGGGCCCCGCGTCGGGAGCACCCTCGAGCAGCTCTCGACGGAGCACCTCGATCTCCTCGGGGGACACACCGTGGGCCACGAGGTACGACGCCACCGAGCCGTGGTGCCGGCGCACGGAGGCCAGCACCTCCGTAATGAGGACGGGATCGCTCGACATGAGCTGCGCCGCCTGGCTCTCTTCCATCCCGTAGCCCGCGATCATGGCGATCATGACCTGTCGGTGCTCGTCGGAGAGAAAGAGCCCGGTGGCGGCAAAATCCAGGGCAATGATCTCGTCGGGCACGCCCACCACGGAAAGGACCAAGGCGATGATCACGCCAGTGCGGTCCTTTCCCACGGAGCAGTGGACCACAGCGGGGAGCGCCCCAGGCGCGGCCAGCTCCCGTATCACTGCGGCGATGGCGGACCCCCGGTGTTCGACCAGCATCCGGTAGATGCCG
>DASXMT010000057.1:0-5316 GCA_036495505.1 Acidimicrobiales bacterium
GCGAGCCACCGACCGGGCGACGACCTACGGCACGGTCGACTGATGGCCCATCAGTTGGCGGAGGGCCGACCCATGAAGGCCGTCCAATAAGGCCGTCCAATAAGGCCGTCCAATAAGGCCGTCCAATTAGGCCGTGCAATAAGGCCGGCCGACCACGATCCGACCGAGCAGGCAGCTCGCTAGAGTCAGCTACCGCTCAGAGCAGGCCAACGGAGAAAACACCACATGCAGACTCGACTGACCGAGATCCTCAAGATCCAGCACCCGGTGATGCTGGCCGGCATGGGTGGCGTGTCCTACGCCCCCCTGGTTACTGCCGTCTCGGAAGCCGGCGGCTTCGGGTGCCTGGGCGCCTCCACCATGGGGAGGGAGCGCATGGTGGCCGAGATCGCCCAGGTGCGCCAGGCCACCGACAAGCCGTTCGGCGTCGACCTGCTCACGGCCATGCCGGGGGACCTGGTGGGACAAGTCGAGGATCTCATCGAGGGCGGCGCCTCCGTCTTCGTCGCCGGACTGGGCGTTCCCAGCGACGTGGTGGACCTCTGCCATCGCAGCAGTGTGCTCGTCGTCAACATGTGCGGCAAGGTCGAGCATGCCCGGCGGGCGGTCGACGCCGGCTGTGACCTCGTCGTGGCCCAAGGCACCGAGGCCGGCGGGCACACCGGTCAGGTGGCAACCATGCCCCTCGTGCCTCAGGTGGTCGACGCCGTGGGGGATCAGGTTCCCGTGGTCGCCGCCGGCGGCATCTTCGACGGGCGTGGGCTGGCCGCGGCATTGGCCCTCGGGGCTGATGGCGTGTGGATCGGCACCCGCTTCATCGCCACTCCCGAAGCGCGAGCGGTGGTCGGCTACAAGGATGCGTTGATCCGAACGGCCGAGGACGGGACCACCATCAGCCGGGCCTACTCGGGAAAGACCATGCGGGTAGTCCGGAACGACTACACGGCCTTCTTCGACGAGCATCCGAACGAGCTCCAGAAATTTCCCGGCCAGCTGGGCCGAGCTGCCAACGACGGTGCGTTCCACCTCGGTGGGGGCGAGAACACCGAGGGTATCGATCCGACCAAGGAGTGCTACCCGACCGGACAAGGCGTGGGCGCCATCGGGACCCTCATCCCGGCGGCAGCCCTAGTGGAGTCGATCGTCGACCAAGCCGAACGAGTACTTGCCGGGCTGACCCAGAGTGTGGGTAATCACCACGGAGCTGCCTGACAGCAGGGCTGATGGCTGCGGAAGCTGACTGCCTGAAGGACCGACCGTGTGCGCCGGCCCAGTGGGAATCAGCGGGCGGGTGTCGGGTCGAGTCAGCACGAGTCAGGTCGGATCAACCGGCACGAGTCAGGGTCGGATCAATGCGCACGAGTCAGGCCGGATCAACCGGCACGAGTCACGTCGGATCAACCAGCACGGAGCGGTCGCCCTGGCGTAGCCCGGCGATGATCCGGCGATAGGTCCCGGCCGCGTCGCCGCCCATCGAATCGGTGTCCAGCCATTGGGCGCCGGTTGGCCCGTGGTGTCGGTCCAGACCGAACAGGCCGAAGCGCGGCTGGTACGACCCCCACTCGTAGTTGTCGACCAGCGACCAATGCCAGTAACCGCTGACGGGTAGCCCGGCATCGACCGCAGCCATCACCGCGGCGAGGTTCTCACGGAGATACCGGCTGCGGTCCCAGCCATCGAGCCGCGGGTAGGAACGGGCGTTGCGCACCCTGTTGCACAGGCCGTTCTCCACCACCCACAGCGGGAGGCCCGGAGTGGCGTCATGCAGGGCCGCCAGCCACGTGTGCAGCCCGACAGGATCGGGGAGGTCGTCCCACAGCTCCCGGGCCGGGGCCCACGTCCTGCCTCCGGCGGTCATATGGCCAGGAGCCCGCAGATGCCGAGAAGCCATCGGGTCGTAGTAGTCGAAGCCAACGACGTCGAGCGTGCGCCCATGCTCGCTGGCATAGACGGCATCCACGGCTCGCCGCGGTGAGCTCGGACGCATCCGCGACCCGAGTCCGGTCTCGCTCCGCGGCGAGCGCAACCCGTAGGGGGAGGTCGCCGCGCTGACCTTCCGCAGCGCCTGCTCACGCACATTGGAGGTCGGGTGCGCGGCGTAGTGCCGGAGCCGGCGTCCGTCGAGCCAACGGTCGAGATCGGCGTGATCGACGCCCATGCTCCGGGCCATCAGGATGTCGGTAAGGAGGGCGTCGAACTCGTAGAGGCTCACCGACGAGTTGTTGGTGGTCACCACAGCGTCCGGCCTGGCCCGGTGAATGGCCTCGTATCCGAGCACGTGGGCGGCAAGTTGGTTGTCCATAGCCACCGCCGCGTCCCCGAGGGCCATACGGCGCCCGGGAGGGAAGATCCCGAGGATCCATGAACCCAGTCCCACAGCATTGATCTCGTTGAGCGTCACCCAGTGGCGGCACTTGTCGGCCAGGGCGCCGAGGGCCGTCTCCGCCCAGCCCAGGTAGCGCTGGGGGGACTCGCTTCGGAGCCAGAACTCGTCGCCGAGCCACGCCGGGTGGGTGAAGTGAAGCAGCGTGACCAGCGGCGCCATCCCGCGCTCGGTACAGCCGTCGAGGATGCGGGCGTACCCGGCGAGGGCGGTGTCGTCGATCTCGCCCTCCCGGGGCTCGACCCGCGCCCACTCCAGGCCCAGTCGGAAGCTGTTGCACCCGATGGCGGCCGCCCGGTCCAGCGCCTCGTCGGGATGGGCCCAGAAGTCGGCAGCGATCCCCGACGGCTCCACCCGCCCGAGCCGCTCCCACGTCAGCCAGTTGTTGGCCGGTTGCCCCGGTCCGTTGAACCCACCCTCGATCTGGAATCCTGCCGTGGCCACGCCGAAGAGGAATCCTTCAGGTAGCGGTCCAGTGCTCGATGGCATCGGGCCAGCTTTTCAGTTCCGCACCGGCGGTGCGCTAGCTTGCCGCCTCGTGCGCACGCCTATGGAGACGAACCCGGTCTCGCGGGTGCAACCGTGAGCGGAACCGAACACGACGCCGACCGCATCCCAGTCGTCATCGCCTCAGGACAGACCATCGAGCGCACCGAACTGGTGACCCCGGTCGACCTCATGGTTCGGGCCTGCGAGCGCGCCTTCGAGAGCGCCCCCCGGCTCCGGAGCCGGGTCGATCGCTTGAGCGTCGTCAACGTCATGACCCGAGTGGGTCCAGCGCCTGCCACCGAGGTGGCCCGCCGGACGGGCATGACTCCCAGTCGATGCGAGGTCACCACCGTCGGCGGCAACACCCCCCAGTGGTTGGTCAACCGGGCTGCTTCGGACATCGCCGGCGGTGCGCTGTCGGTAACGGTGATTGCCGGAGCGGAGGCCATACGCTCGTCGAGGGGGCGTCGAGCAGCCGGGCTCCCACGGTACGAGGGCGCCGACCTCCCCGAGGACCCAGCCGTCGGCGACGATCATCCCGGCATCGGACCGGGCGAGTCGGCCATCGGGCTCATGGCTCCCGCCCACGTCTACCCCCTCTTCGAGAGCATCGTGGCCGCCCGGGCCGGGCGAAGCGCTGCCCAACACCGCCAGGTGATCGGCGACCTGTTCGCACCGTTCACCACGGTGGCGGCCCACCACCCAATTGCCTGGTTCCCCAAGGAGCGCTCGGCTGCGGAGATCGCCACGCCCACCCCCGGGAACCGGATCATCGCCGAGCCCTACACGAAGCTCATGAACGCGTTCCTGGGATCGGACCAGGGTGCTGCCCTCGTGGTGTGCTCGCTGGCCGCGGCCCGCCAGGCCGGGGTCGACGACCGGGCGGTGTTCGTCTGGTCCGGGGCGGAGGCAGTCGACGTGCGATTCCCCACCGCTCGCCCCGATCCGGGGCGCTCGCTCGGCATCGCCGCTGCCGGCCGCGCCCTCTTCGAGGCGGCATCGGCAGAGAGCGCGGAAACGGTGGGCATCGACGACGTGGCGCTGATCGATCTCTACTCGTGCTTCCCGTCGGCCGTGGAGGTGGGCGCCGACGCGCTGGGGCTATCCACCGACGACTCCCGGGGCCTGACCGTCACCGGCGGCCTGCCCTACTTCGGGGGTCCCGGCAACAACTACACCTCCCATTCGATCGCCACCCTCACCGATCTGCTGCGCGATGGTGCTGCCGGTTCGGAGGGCGCAGCAGGCTCGGCCCGACGTCCGACGCTGGGCCTGGCCACCGGGCTGGGGTGGTTCATTACCAAGCACGCCCTCGGCCTCTACGGGACCACCCCTCCCCCCGGAGGGTTCCATCGGGGGGACACCGCCGCCGACCAGGCCGTGATCGACGCGTCGGCCAAGGACGTGGCCCTGGAGCTGGAAGTGGCCACCACCGCCACCATCGTTGCCGCCACGGTCATCCGTGACCACGATGGCGCGGCGGCCGGTGCCCCCGTGATCGCCTGCCTGCCCGATGGTCGCCGCCTCGCCGCTGCCCCGGCCGATGCCGATGTGCTCGCCGCCATGTCGGATAGCGACGTCCCCGGGATGGTCGGAACCCAGATTGCCGTCGAGGGCGGTCCCCCGCGCTACCGTCTGGCCGGTACCTGACCCTGGCATCGGGTACCTGAGCTCGCCATCGGAGGTACGACCATGCCCGAAGTACTGCGCGAACGCCGAGGCCACATCGAGATCCTCACCATCAACCGGCCCGACGCCCGTAACGCCGTCAACGGCGCTGTGTCGCGGGGCATAGGCGGGGCGCTGGACGAGCTCGAGACAGACGACGACTGCTGGGTGGTCATCCTCACCGGGGCCGGGGACAAGGCCTTCTGCGCCGGCATGGACCTGAAGGCCTTCGCCGCCGGCGAGATCGCCGACATCGCCGGGGCCAGCGGCGGGTTCGGCGGCATCGCCCGGCGCGCCTTCCCCAAGCCGATCATCGCCGCCCTCAACGGATCAGCGCTTGCCGGCGGCTGCGAGATCATGCTGGCCTGCGACCTGGTCGTCTCGGTCGAGGAAGCCAAGATCGCCATCACCGAGGTCAGGCGGGGCCTCATCGCCGGAGCGGGCGGCCTCATCCGCCTGCCCCGGCGCTTGCCCAGGGCCGTCGCCCTCGAGTTGGCCCTCACCGGGGAGCCCATCGACGCCCGGCGGGCGCTGGCTCTCGGTCTCATCAACCGGGTCGTCCCTGCCGGGCAGCTCATGGACGCGGCGGTAGCTCTGGCCGAGGTCATTGCGGCCAACGCCCCGTTAGCCGTGCGGACCACCAAGCGGGTGATGGTCGAGGCCTTGCAGGTCGACGAGGACGCTGGATGGGATATCAACAACGAAGCGATGTCGGCGGTGTTCGGCTCGGCCGATGCCATGGAGGGCTCGATCGCCTTCGCCGAGAAGCGCCCCCC
>DASXMT010000058.1:0-4534 GCA_036495505.1 Acidimicrobiales bacterium
TCCTCGAACGGGCGGTGGCCGCCCGAGGGCTCATCTCTCCCGACGATCGATCCCTGTTCATCATCACCGACGACATCGGTGTGGCCACCGAGGAGCTGACCGGCTTCTACCGGAATTACCAATCGATCCGTTGGGTGGGCGACCTGTTGGTCATCCGGATGCTGACCGCCCCCAGTCCCACCGAGCTGGCCGAGCTCAACCAGCGGTTCGGCGACATCGTGGCCAGCGGAGTGATTCGTCACACCAAGCCCCTTCCCCCCGAACGGGCGGGGAACGACCATCTCGATCAGCCTCGACTGGCCTTCCGCTTCGACAAGTTCCACTACGGGCGGCTTCGTCAGCTGATCGACGCCGTCAACCGATTCACCGGAGGAGGCCCGTGAACCGTGAGCAGCGCCTGGTGGCCGTGGCCGACCTCCGGGATCGCGACCCGGCGCTGAACGAGCTGATCGAGCGCTACGGGCCGCCCCCGCTCCGGCCTCGGGTCCCAGTGGCCCGGCGCTTCGACGCCCTGGCCCGCTCGATCCTCTACCAGCAGCTGGCCGGGAAGGCGGCCTCCGCCATCCACGGACGGTTCGTCGCCGCGCTGGACGGGTCGGTCACCGCGGCAAGCGTGCTGGCCGCACCCCCGGGTCTCCTGTTGTCCTGTGGGTTGAGCCGAGCCAAGGCCGCGGCCATCGTGGACCTGGCCGAGAAGGTCTCGACCGGAGAGGTGAACTTGGACCGGATCGGTCGGCTGTCCGACGAGGCGGTGATCGAGCAGCTGGTCCAGGTGCGGGGCATCGGTCGCTGGACGGCCGAGATGTTCCTGTTGGCCACGCTCGGGCGGCTCGATGTCTGGCCCACCGGGGACTACGGGGTGCGAGTGGGCTTTGCCTTCGGTTGGCACTTGCCCGACGTCCCCTCCCCCAAGGAGCTCGAGGTGCTGGGAGAGCCCTACCGACCGTATCGAAGCCTGGTGGCCTGGTACTGCTGGCGGGCCGCGGAAGACAGGGCCGGGGCGACCGCGCCGGCCGTGGTCGTATCCGAGTGATCGAACGGAGATCGTCGTGAAGGACAAGCCCCTCCGCCTCTTGCTGGCCGACGTCGACGGCACCCTGGTCACCCAGGCCAAGGAGCTGACCGACCGCGCCATCGCCGCCGTGCACCGACTCCACGATGCCGGCATCCTTTTCGCCATCACCAGCGGCCGTCCGCCCCGAGGGATGTCCATGCTCATCGAGCCCCTCGATCTGTCCACGCCCGTGTCGGCCTTCAACGGGGGCCTGGTGGTGAACCCTGACATGTCAGTGATCGAGCAGAAGGAGATCGATACGTCGCTGGTGCAGCCCATCCTCGATCTGTTGCGGTCGTTCAAGCTCGACCCCTGGATCTACCGCGGCGCTGAGTGGTACATCCAGGATCCGAACGGTCCTCACGTGGACCAGGAGTCAAAGACGGTGCACTTCGCGCCCACAGTGGTCGACAGTTTCGACCAGCTCACGACCGACGTGGCCAAGATCGTCGGGGTGAGCGACGATCCCGACGCGGTAACCGGCGGCCAGGCAGCGGCCCGAGCCCAGTTCGGGAACCGGGTCTCGGCAGCCGGTTCCCAGCCCTACTACCTGGACGTGACCCATCCGGAGGCCAACAAGGGCCAGGTAGTCAAGTTCCTGTCGCACCGGTTCGACATACCCACCGATCAGATAGCCACCATCGGGGACATGCCCAACGACATGCTCATGTTCGCCGAATCGGGATTGAGCATCGCCATGGGCAACGCGTCGAGCGAGGTCCAGGGGGCAGCCGATCGGGTCACGACTTCCAACGAGGACGAGGGGTTCGCCAACGCCGTCGACCGTTTCGTCCTCGGTGATGAATGACCGGTGTTGAGGCGAGTGAGTAGGGCCTGACGGGTAAGGATCGCAGCGCGAGACTCAGGGTGAACCGAGGAGGTGCGCTATGCAACGAGGCACAACCGTCGAGGCCCGAGAGCGGATCGACGCACCGCCTGAGGTCATCTACGACCTCGTCGCCGACGTGACCAGGATGGGAGACTGGAGCCCGGAGTGTGTCAGCTGCGAATGGATCGATGGCGCCACGGGTCCAACCGTCGGAGCCCGGTTTCGGGGCCGGAACCAGCACGGCCTGGCCCGGTGGTCCAACAAGCCAAGAGTGATCGCCGCCGATCGCGGCCACCAGTTCGGGTTCGTCGCCGTCGACCCGATCGGTCGCGACATGACGAGGTGGACCTATCGGATGGAGCCGGCGGCGACCGGCACCACGGTGACCGAGTCCTTCGAGATGGTGCGGACCATCCCGCTCTATATCCGTCTCTACGACCGCTGGGTCATGGGGGTGAAGGACAGGAAGGCCGATCTCGAAGCGAACATGCGCACCACCCTGTTTAATCTCAGGGCCGAGGCCGAGAAGGTCGAGGTCGATCACTCCAAGTAACCGGCACGGCTCGGGATGTCCCGGGCAACCCAGCCCAGTCAGGGTCCGTCGTCGAACGCGAACCCGGAGGAGGAACCACCGGCCCCACCGGTTCCGGCGAGCAGCGTGGCCGCCTTGTCGACGGAGCGGCGGGCCCGGGTGATCCGCTTCTCCTCGGCCACCAGTGCCGGATCGGGCTCACCCCCGGCCCGAACCGAATCGGAGGCCTGCCGAAGCCGGTCGATGGCCAAGTCGGCCAGCGACTCCGAGATGGCCGACAACCGGTCGGCCACCTCGGCCAGGTCCTCGCTCACTTCTGCGAGGGGGGCTTGACCTCGATCACGTCCAGCTCTGCCTCGGCGTGCTGTTTCCGGATGACCTTCTTGTCGAACTTGCCCACGCTGGTCTTGGGGATCTCATCAACGAACGTCCATCGCTCGGGGAGCCACAGTCGGTGCACGCGGTCGGAGAGGAACTCGACCAGATCGTCGGCGGTAACGTCAGACCCCTCGCACCGAACCACGGCGGCCAGGGGACGCTCGCTCCACTTGGGATCGGGAACACCGATCACGGCGGCCTCGAACACGCCGGGATGGGCCATGATCTCGTTCTCGAGCTCGACCGACGAGATCCACTCGCCGCCGGTCTTGATGACGTCCTTGGTTCGATCGCTGATCTGCATGAAGCCCTTGGAGTCGAGCGAGCCCACGTCGCCCGTCCGCAGCCAGCCATCGTGGAAGCGGTCCGCGCTCGGATCCCGGTAGTACGAGCCGGTGACCCAGGGTCCCCGGACCTCGAACTCCCCCACCGTCTCGCCGTCGTTGGGCAGGACCGTCCCATCATCGGCGCAGATGCGGATCTCGACGCCGGGCACCACCCGTCCCGCCTTGCTCCGCCAATCGAGCTCGTCATCGGGGGTGGCGCTACGAGGCGGGATGGACAGGGCGCACAGCGGGCTGGTCTCGGTCATGCCCCAGCCCTGGACCATGTCGATCCCGAAACGCTCGTCGAACGCCTGGATCATCTGTCGGGGTACGGCGGCACCGCCGCCCACGATCATCCGGACCGAGGACATATCGACCTCGTGGGCTTCGGAGTAGCGGAGCAGGTCGTTCCAGATCGTCGGTACCCCGGCGGTCAGAGTCGGCCGCAACGCGGCGTTGATGGCGGCCAGGGGCCCGGCCTGGAGGAACTGCTGGGGCATCACCAGGTCCGCCCCCACCAGGAAAGACGCGTACGGAGTACCCCAGGCGTTGGCGTGGAACATGGGCACGATGGTCAGCACCCGGTCCGTCTCCTTGATGCCCATCGACGACGCCGAGGTGACCGCCATCGAGTGCAGGAACGTGGATCGATGGCTGTAGACGACGCCCTTGGGGTTCCCCGTGGTCCCCGATGTGTAACACATGGCCGCCGCCTCGCGTTCGTCCAGGTCGGGCCAGTCGAAACCAGGCTCTTCGGCCCCCAGCAACTCCTCGTAGTCGAGCGTCTCCCCCAGCGGCGAGTCGGCGCGGGGATCACCGCCGGCCACGATGAAGTGCTTGACCGTGGTCAGCTGGTCGCGCACCCGGGCCAGGAGGGGCACGAGCATGTCGTCCACGATGATGACCTTGTCCTCGGCGTGGTTGATCACGTAGGCCAGCTGGTCGGGGAAGAGCCGGACGTTGAGGGTGTGGAGCACGGCGCCCATGGACGGTGCGGCCAGGTACACCTCCAGGTGGGTCTGGTTGTTCCACAAGAAGGTGCCGACCCGATCGTCACCGGTGACCCCAAGCCTGCGAAGGGCGGCGGCCAGCTGGTCGGTTCGATCGCCGACCTCGGCGAAGGTGGCCGAATTGTGCTCGCCCGCTGGTCCGGTGACCGTCAGTACCTGACTCTCCCCGTAGACGGTCCGTCCATGGCGAAGGATCCCACTGACGAGTAATGGACCATCTTGCATAGTGCTGAGCACGGCACCTCCCTGGATACTGGTGCAACGAGCATATCGATGCCGATTGGGACTGGGGATGGCGTACCTTGCCATCTGACCCCCGGCGATGGTGTACTGGCGGTGCGCCACGTCGTCGCCCGCCTGTCCGGGCGAGCACTGTCTCTGAGTCGGCCGCTCACAACATTCCTT
>DASXMT010000059.1:0-7867 GCA_036495505.1 Acidimicrobiales bacterium
GATGGCCTGGCCGAGATCCAGTACCCGCTCGCCCCCGACGGTGGCCAAGACGGCGTCGTAGAAGGTGGCGCTGGCTGCGAGGTCGGCGCACTGGATGGACACATGATCGAGCATGGCCACAGTGTGGCCCATCCGCCGGCCGCAGCGCTCCGGCACGCGGTACTGCCATACTGCGTGCCGGTCGGCGGGGTCGGGATCGGAACGAGCTCGGAAGAGGGCCGGGGGGGGGGGGTGACGTATGCCAGAGCAGGGCGGAGTGCCGCAGCGGTTCCCGCTGGCGGTGGAGGACGAGGTGCTCGACGATCTGTTCGACCGCGTCCGAAGGACCCGTTGGACCGACTCGGTGCCAGGCTCGGGCTGGTCGCACGGCTCGAGCATCGAATACCTCAGGGAACTGGCCGACTATTGGGTCGACGGCTTCGACTGGCGACACCAGGAGCGCCTCGTCAACGAGGCCCTTCCCGGTTGGGCCGTCGAGATCGACGGTCGTCGGGTCCACTACGCCCGGTGCAAGGGCGTCGGCCCCGCGCCCCTGCCGCTGGTCCTGCTGCACGGCTGGCCCGGCTCGTTCGTGGAGATGTCCAGCATCGCCCCGCTCCTGGCCGATCCGGCCCGGTACGGCGGAGATCCCGACGATGCCTTCGAGTTGATCGTTCCGTCGCTGCCCGGACACGGGCTTTCTGCCCCTGCGCTGGACGGGGGCTTCGGCGCCGACCAGTGCGCCGATGTCGTCCACGCCCTGATGACCCATGTCCTGGGCCATCCCCGGTTCGGCGCCCAGGGCGGTGACCGGGGTGCGTTCGTGTGCGCCGGTCTCGGCTATCGCCATGGTGCTGCCACCGTCGGCATCCACCTGAACTTCGCCAGCGGGATTCCCGGGCCGGGAGACGAGATGACCGACGACGAACGCCGGTGGATCGATGCCCAGCAGGCCTGGATGGCCGAGGAGGGCGGATACATTGCCATCCAGGGCACGCGACCCCAGACCCTCGGGTTCGCCCTCAACGACTCGCCCGTAGGTCTGTTGGCGTGGATCGTGGAGAAGTGGCGGGCGTGGAGCGATTGCGGAGGGGACATCGAGTCCGCCTTCACCAAGTCCGAGCTCCTGACCAATGTCACCCTCTACTGGGTCACCCAGACAATCCGGTCCTCGATGCACTTCTACTACGAGCACCGGCTGCATCCCCCCGTGGCCGTGCGACCGGAGCGGGTCGACGTTCCCACCGGGGTGGCCATGTTCCCCGCCGAGATCATGCGCGTCCCCCGCACGGCGGTGGCGCGGAAATACGACCTTCGCCGCTGGACGGAGATGGGGGCGGGCGGCCACTTCGCCGCCATGGAGCAACCGGACGCCCTGGCCGCAGACGTCCGGGCGTTCTTCCGGCCGCTGCGCTCCGGCTAGCTCTCGAGCATGGCGGCGAGCTTGGTCACCGTGTTCCAGTTGCGCCCGGTCACCGTGACGCCGAGGTGCTTCTCGGCGAACCCGCCGGCCGCCGGCGCGGCCAGGACGCCATCCGGGCACCACTGGTAGATCACCCTGTCTCCGAGACGGATCTCCTCAGGAGCGAGCGACCGGGGGTCGTGGGCCTTCAGCAGCTTCGGATCCGGCTCCTTGGACAGGAACAGGGCCATGAACTTGGAGCCGCTGGTGGCCACGTCGCCCAGCGGATTGTCCTCGATGACGGTCCGGAGCTCGTCGCTGTTGCGAACCAGGCATCCCACCTCCAGCCCGAGCTGTTCGTCGACGGCGCCGGTGATGCGCCGGGCCAACGTCTCCGGTTTCGTGCTCCGGGCGGTGAACACGGCGTTGCCGCTCTGCAAGAGGGTGCGGACGTCGGTGAACCCGAGACCGGTGAGCAGCTCGCGGAGGTCGGCCATGGCGATTCTCTTGTTGGCCCCGACGTTGATCCCGCGCAGCAGTGCTACGAACTTGGCCATGACCGTCCTCTCCTTCCCCCGTCACTATGCCGTACCCAAGCAGCATGTGGTACCCGAGCAGCCTGTCACCACAACCTGCCACCCGATCAGATCGAGTGCTGGTAGGACCGGAACGCTCGAGTGGCCAAGACCCCGGAGACGACCACGCTGGCCAGTAGGAAGAGCACGTACGACCCCACCGTGCCCCAGTGCACCTGCACGGCCAGCGCGCTCCGCCCCGTTTCGACCGCCCAGTTGACCGGGTTGTAGCGGGCGACGGCAGCGATCCAACCAGGGACCAGGTTGGCCTGCATGAAAGCGAACGACAGGAACGACAGCGGGAGGACCAGGGCGGTGGCCGCCGCGATCAACGTCTCCCGGGTCCGGGTCACCAGCGACAGCCCATTGGACAGCCCAGCGAAGGCCACGGCGATGAGCACGGCCCCGAGGACCAGCATGAACACGCCGGGCACGCCGCTCGGGAATTTGGCGCCGAGGGCCCAACCCAGCAGCACGATGATGATGGACTGCACCACCGTGGTGAGCGCCTGATACACGAGCGTGGAGGCCATCATCGCTCCCCGGTGGACGGGGGAGACGAGCATCCGGCCCATGACCCCCGAGTCCATGTCGTCGATGAAGCTCATGCCGCTCCACCCGGCCGAGAACAGTGCGGTCATCACCACCACACCCGGGGTGAGGAAGGTGATGTACGAATCACCGCCGAAGCCGGGGATCTTCACCACCTCTTTGAACAAGGCGCCGAACAGCAGGAGCCAGATGATCGGCTGCACCAGGCTGATGAAGATGAACGCCGGCTCCATCTGGGTGAGGTAGCGCCGGGTCAGGGCCCACGTCTGTCGCAGAGCGGGACGCATCACGCCGCCACCTCCTGTGCGCTGTGGAACGAGCGGCCGGCGAAGTGGAGGTAGACGTCATCGAGGGACGGTCGGGACACGGCCACCGACTCCACCTGCACTCCGGCACCGTCCAGGGCGGCCAGCATCGAGGGCAACAGGCGTGCGCCGTCGGGCACGCGGGCCCGCAGCCCAGTGCCATCCAGCGCCACCGAGCCCACGTCGCTCAGTCCGAGGAGGGCCCGCTCGCCGATCCCGGCACCTCGGCTATCGCTCATCTCGACCGCCACCGAGTCGCCCCGCAGTGCGGCCTTCAGTTCGTCGGGGGCGCCCTCGGCCACGATCTGGCCACGGTCGATGATGGCCAGGCGGGAGGCGAACTGGTCTGCCTCTTCCAGGTAGTGGGTGGTCAGCAGGATGGTCAGCTGCTGCCGGGCGGCCAGCTCGTTCAGGGCCCGCCAGGTGTCGGCCCTCGCTTCGGGGTCGAGCCCGGTGGTGGGCTCATCGAGGAACAGGACCTCGGGCTGGTGGACGAGGGCGATGGCGATGTCGAGCCGCCGGCGCATGCCGCCCGAGTAGGTCTTCACCGTCCGGTCGGCGGCGTCGGTCAGGCCGAAGGTGTCCAAGAGCTGTTCCGATCGACGTGACAGTTCCCTGGTGGGCATGCCCTGCAGGTCGCCTTGGAGCCTGAGGTTCTGTCGACCGGTGAGTGCGGCGATCGATCCCGACTCCTGGGCCACGGCGCCGATGAGGCGTCGCACCCGCTCGGGGTGCTCGGCCACGTCGACGCCCCCGACACGCGCGGTGCCGTCGTCCGGTGCGCTGAGCGTTGTCAGGATCTTGACCGTCGTGGACTTGCCCGCCCCGTTGGGCCCGAGCAGGCCGAAGACGGTCCCGGGCTCCACGTTGAAGCTGAGCCCGGCCAGGGCGGTCACGCCTGCCTTGTAGGTCTTGACCAGTTCGATGGCCTCGATGGCCGGTTCTGCCCTCATGGACTTTTCTCGCTCTCCTTGGTCGTTCGGCTCCAACGTCCAGTGAGCGCTACCCCGGCTCTGGCTCTGGCGGCCGAACATCGTTTAGCTGTCGAACGATGTTTAACATCGATCAGCATTCGGGTCAAGTACTCTGTTCGCAGTGGCCACCACCCAGCCAGCAGGACCCGAACGGCCCTCCCCGGCCGAGCCGAGGGGCTCGTCCGGCTCGACGGCGCCGTTGCTCCCCGAACCGCCCTGGCGGTCGACCCCCCGTGCCGGCCGCCCTCCCCGGCCCGAGCTCAGCCGCGAGGCCGTCATCGACGCCGCCTTGGTCGTGCTGGCCGAGGTGGGTCCCGACGGGTTGACCATGCGCCGGGTAGCCACCGAGCTGGGAACGGCGGCCGCCTCCCTCTATGGCTATGTGGCCAACAAGGAGGAGCTCATCGAGCTGGTCGTCGACCGCGTGTTCGCCGAGGTTCCCATTCCCGACGTCGACACCGACGACTGGCAGGCGGAGAGCAAGCGCTACATGCTCGACTGCCGCGATGCGTTCGCCCGCCATCGGGGCACTGCCGGGCTCACCCTTGGCCGTATACCGCTCGGCCCCAACTCCTTGGTGCTGATCGAGGCCAGTGTGGGCATCCTGCGCAGGGCGGGCCTCCCCGATCGGATCTGCGGGTTCGCCGGCGACCTCTTCGGTCTGTACATGGGTGCCGCCGTCCACGAGAGCGAGATGTGGCGAGACAGGGACGAGGGGGGTGAGGAGCAGCTGGCCATGATGCAGGAATGGTTCCTGTCTCTCCCCCCTGACCAGTTCCCCAACATGCTGGCGCTGGCCGGCGCCATGGTGGAGGGCACGATCGACGAGCGCTTCGAATGGGGCCTCGACCTGTTGATCCGGGGCGTGGCCACCTACGTGACCGATGCCTGAGGCCGGGCTGAAGCGAGGAGGAGGATGATGTCGGGCTCACCGTCCGAGCCGGAGTCGATCGAACAGCTGCGGAGCATCTGCCTGCAACTGCCCGAGGCGGAAGAGCGGCCCTTCGGCGGGCACAGCGCGCCCTCGTTTCGCGTCCGGGACAAGCTGTTCGTCATGGTCGGCGAGGATCGGGAGTACATGACGTGCAAGGCCCCGCCGGGCGTCCAGCAGATGCTCGTCGCCTCGGACCCCGCTCGGTTCTTCGTGCCCAAGTACGTCGGATCCAAGGGATGGGTCGGGATCCGCCTGGATGTCGACCCCGACTGGGCCGAGATCGCCGAGATAGCGGAGGACAGCTACCGGATGATCGCGCCCAAGCGGCTGGTGGCCCGGCTCGGTGAGGGACAAGGCTAGAGGGCACCGCTACTTGGTGGTGACGGCTGCGCCGTCGGCGTTCATCACCCACCACAGGCCACCGAGGTTGTTCAGTCCCTGACCGGTGGCTTGCCCCGGGTAGTGGTCCGGCAGCCAGCGATACAGCGGCCAGTGGTTGTAGGTGATCTGCATCGTCCCGTCGGCACGGGTCGAGGTCCCCAGCAACGCCGCTTTGACCCCCGGCCCGGCCAGTGGCCTGGACACGCCTTTGGGCAAGACGAGCGGGGGCCATTGGACGGCGCACATGCCGCTACAAATCGACCGTGACTGGTGATCGGGCACGAAGAGGTAGAGGGTCAGCCCCTGCCCGGTGACGAGGACCGGTCCGATCCCGCCGACGTTGGCCACCTTGACCTCGTAGGTGGGGCCCGGCTCCAGCTTCGGCCCTGAAGTGGGCCCGAAGCTGTCGTGGACCGCGGCCCCCGAACTGCCGCAAGCGGCCAGGGTCACGGTAAGGACGATGAGGGCTCCTCCCAGGGGCCAGCGATACCTCGAAGGGGCCCGTCGGGTTCGGGAACCGGGGGAGGGGGGTGGCCGGCGCATCCAGCTCAGTGTGCCATCTCTGACTGCCGACGCCGGTTCGGGCCGGTCTGCAGTCAGGCGGTCGGAAGCCGCCCGATGAGCCGATCAGAAGTGACGACGGAGGTCGTTGGCGTAGTGGAGCCCGAGCTGGTCGCCGTGGTCGGCCAGCCAGGTGGACAGGGCCGTGGTCCCGGTGGCGGGCCCGTCGGTGTCGGCCAGTCCGGCCGCCATGGCCCGGTACTCGTCGCTGGTCAGCAGGACGTCGTGCAGGAAAACCCCGAGGACCTTGGACAACGGCGGCAACAGGTGTCCGGGCAGGGGGAGGATGGGCGAGCGGCTGCCGACAGCGCTGCGGATGGAGCGCACCAGCTCGAAGAAGGTCGGACGCTCGGGCCCGACGGCGTCGGTCACGCTGTTGGTCCGCTCGCCCGCCTTGTCCATGCACAGGCGGGCCAGGTCGTCGACATGGATGCCTCGGACCCGGTACCCGCCGGTCCCGCCCACCGCGAACACCGGCAGGTGCCGCAGCAACCAGGCGATGTTGTTCAAGAGCACGCCGTCGTCGCCGAAGAGGATGGCCGGCCGGAGGATGGCGTGGGTGACCCCCGTTCTGACCAGGGCCTCTTCGACCAGGGCCTTCCCCCGGAAGTAGGGGAACGGTGCATCGACGCTCGGATGGGTGATGCTCAGGTGCACGATCCGCTGGATCCCGGCCTCACGGGCTGCGCCGAACAGCTTTGACGAGTTGGCTACCGCTTGATCGTGATCGGTGTGATCGTGGGCGAAACGCACCCAGTACGTGTTGTAGAGCGTGGTCGCCCCGGTCATCGAGTCGACCATCCCCCGGTGGTCGCCGAAGTCGAGTGGGTGCGCGTCGATCGGCGAGTTCTCGGGCGCCCGCTCGGGGTGGCCGGTGAGGGTGCGGACCCGACGGCCCGACCCGATCAGGAGCCGGGCGATGGCTGCGCCGGAGTAGCTGAACGCACCGGTCACCACGTCGGTGCCGGTGTCGGGACCCTCGCCCCGAGCAGCTTGGGTGCGGTGATCGGTGGTCCCGTTCATCAAGCCTCCTGGGGCGTGGCCTCTGACGGGAGTCCGCCGAGCCCGTGGAACAGGGTGGCCAGCTGCTTGGCCCGGTCGAACAGCTCGAGCGCGGGGGACCGGTCCCCATCCAGATGGGTGAGCATCTCCAGGCCGAGGTACAAGGCGACGATCCCACGGGCGACCGCATCCGGTGGGATGACCGAGTCCAGGGCGGATCCGCCGAAGGCGGCCTGGGTGGCCGCCTGCACGAATTGCGTCCACGGGGCGATCCGTGCGGCCACCTCGGGGCCGAGGCCCGGGGTGGACGAGGCGCCGGCGATCATCTCGACCAGGACGGTCACGTGCCCGGCGTCCAAGTCCTCCCGGAAGACCGCCGACGCCACGTCGATGAGCTCGCTCGGTGACGTCACCCGCTCGACCGCGGCGCGGTAATGCTTCAAGCGGTCGGCGCTGACCGCATCCAGGGCGGCCAGCAACAGGTTGACCACCGATCCGAAGTGGTAGAAGACCAGACCCTGGTTGCAGCCGGCCCGACCGGCGATGGCCCGGGCACTGGCGCCGGCGAAGCCCTCCGACTTCAAGGTCTCGATGGCCGCGTCCACCAGCACCCGACGGGTGTCGGTCGAACCCCCGTCCCCCGGCTGCCGCAACCTGCTCGATGCACCCGACTTGGCCAACCTTTCTCCTTGATCGGTTGCTTAAATGATCTGATCAAACTGTGACCTATCGGATGTTTGATGTCAATCCGGGTCGCGGTGGTGATATACGTCACCCGTGCACGATTTCTTGAACCGGGGAACCCGGCCATCGAGGCCCCGGCGGGCGCGCCTCGGCGCGGCCTCCGTCGTGGTGGGGGCGGTCGTGGCGCTGGCTGGTTGTTCGGGCAGCCCGTCGGGGAGCTCGGCGCCTCCATCGGGCCAGGGGTCCAGCACGCCCACCTCGGGGAAAGCGACGACGACCATCCCCCCGACGACGACCACAACGGTCCCGCCCACCACCACCACGACGATCGAACAGCCACAACCGGGCTGGGCCGCGGTCAGCATGGAGGGGGGCAGGATCGCCATCGACCAGCAGTCCTTCACCGGGCCGGCTGGAGGTCAGGTCAACGTGTTCCGGTTCCGGGGCGGCCGGACGGTGTTCCGGCTCCACGACGGGAGCTCGGACCCGCCGGCCGGCAGCGCGGTCATCAGCCCCGG
>DASXMT010000060.1:0-2160 GCA_036495505.1 Acidimicrobiales bacterium
ATCGGTCGGCGTGTTCCCCAACCTGATATCCAGGCGACGCCGTAGAGTCTGGGTAACCGAGCACCCGAGGGGAGGAGCCCCGCCCATGCCCCGCATATCCGTTCCCGCAGACAAGGACCCGCTCGTCTACACCTGGAGCGAGTTGGCTCCCTCGCTTACCGCTGCTGCCGGCGCTTACTCGAGCGCCGTGTACGAGAAGTCGTCCTTGGGACTTCGGGAGTTCGAAGCGGCCCGCATCACGTTGGCCCGGATCAACGAGTGCACGATCTGCACCGGATGGCGCACGGCGCGGGACGTGCCCGGCTGGTCGGACGACCCCGCTGCCGTCCCCGAGGAGTTCTACGACAAGGTGGGCCGGGATCCCGAATGGTCCGGGTTCAGCCCACGCGAACAGCTGGCCGCTGAGTTCGCCGAGCGGTATGCCACCGACCACCTGGGCATGGACGACGAGCTCTGGCAACGCCTGCACGACAACTTCACCGATGACGAGCTGGTCGATCTGGCCCTGTGCGTGGCGTCGTGGTTGGCGCTGGGCCGGTTCAACCAGGTCTTCGACATCGATGGAGGGTGCCGGGTCCCGAGCCATGCCACTGGGGGTGCTGTCGCCGGTTGATCGAGGTCACTGTCCATCTGACCGGTCGCCCGCACCGGCCCGCTCGGACCCACTTCCCGATCACCTACGCTTTCTCTTCGGCCCTTTAACGCTGGAGGAAGCACCTGTGGGATTGTCAATCGGCATCGTCGGTCTGCCCAACGTGGGCAAGTCGACCCTGTTCAATGCCCTGACCCGGAACGAGGTGCTGGCCGCCAACTATCCCTTCGCCACCATTGAGCCCAACGTGGGCGTGGTGGCCGTTCCCGACCAGCGGCTCGCCCGGTTGGCCGAATTGTTCGCCAGCGAGGAGATCGTCCCGGCCACGGTCACCTTCGTCGACATCGCCGGGATCGTGCGCGGGGCATCCGTGGGGGAGGGTCTGGGCAACAAGTTCTTGGCCGCCATCAGGGAGAGCGACGCCATCTGCCAGGTGGTGCGGGTCTTCTCCGACCCGGATGTCATTCACGTCAACGGGGCCATCGAGCCGGCCGACGACATCGCCACCGTCAACACCGAGTTGATCCTGGCCGACCTGCAGACGGTGGACAACCGCTTGGTCAAGCTGACCAAGGAGGTCCGCAAGCAGCCCGAACTGGTGCCGGCGCTGAAGGCAGCGACGGCGGCCCGGGACATCCTGGACTCGGGTCGGACCATCGCCGATGCCGCCGCGGCCGGCGAGGTCGACCCGGAGCTGCTGGCCGACCTGCACCTGTTGAGCGCCAAGCCCTTCATCTACGTGTTCAACGTCGACGAGGGCCGCCTGACGGACGAGGCGCTGCGCGACGAGCTGTCGGCATTGGTCGCCCCGGCCGAGTCGGTGGTCGTGTGCGCCCAGATCGAGGCCGAGGTGGCCGCACTGGATCCCGAGGATGCAGCCGAGCTCCTGGCCGGGTACGGACAGGAGGACTCGGGTTTGGTGCAGCTGGTCCATGTGGGCTTCGAGACCCTGGGTCTGCAGACCTTCCTGACCGCCGGGCCCAAGGAGTCCAGGGCGTGGACGATCCACATCGGGGACACCGCCCCGGAAGCGGCCGGCGTCATCCACACCGACTTCCAGCGCGGTTTCATCAAGGCTGAGATCGTCGGCTACCAGGATCTGATGGACGCCGGGTCGGTGGCCGCCGTTCGTGCTGCGGGCAAGGCCCGCGTCGAGGGCAAGGACTACGTCATGCAAGACGGCGACGTGGTCGAGTTCCGCTTCAACGTGTCCTGACGGGTATCCTCCCTGGTCAGGACGCTATTAGCCCCCCGTAGTCCTCACAGAGTCCTCAGCAGCCTTGGAGACGGCCGTCATCATCTCGGCCGCGGCCTTTCGGGTTCGGTCCTCGGCGGTGGGCCAGAGGTGCGAGTAGGTATTGAGAGTGGTCGTGGCTGACTTGTGCCCCAGAGCCCGCTGGACCGTCACCACGTCACAGGTGGCGGCAATGAGCCCGGATACAAACCAATGGCGAAGGTCGTGCAACTTGACGCCGACCACACCCGCGTCGGCCTTGGCCTTACCGCCACCGGTAGCCCACGGTGTTCTGGTGCCAGGGGTTGCCGTTCTCGCCGGGGAACATCCACCG
>DASXMT010000061.1:0-5149 GCA_036495505.1 Acidimicrobiales bacterium
GACAAAGGTGACCAACAGGCGCCCGCCCGACAGCATGTCCAACGTGGCCAGCTCCTTGGCCAGCCGCACCGGGTTCCGACCGGGCAGGAGCATGGTGGTCCCCAGCTTCAGCCTGGGGTTATGGGCGGCGGCGAAGGCCAGTGCCACCAGTGGGTCGAGGGCCGGGGCCGTCAGCACCTCGGGGAGCCACAAGGAGTCGAAGTCGAGCTCGTCCAGGTCATCCACCAGCTGACCCAGCACCCCCACGTCGGCGGTGGCCCCGACCCCGACCGACACCCCGATCCGTACCTTCATGGTCGACTCCCGATGCTGATTGCACTGCCCATCACGACGCTCCGAACGCGGTGCCGTCGAACCGGTCCACCGTCGTGAACTGTCCTACCGGGGCCCGCCCCAACTTCTTCGGCTGGTGCACGGGGTGTCCCAGCGCGATGACCCCGGCCACGACCAGGTCGTCCGGGACGTGCAGGAGCTCCCGCACCCTCGCCTCGTCCCGAATGGCCATGGTGGTGATCACGCCGGCCAGGCCCTCGGCCCGTGCCGCCAGCATGACGCTCCAGGCGAACGGGTAGATCGACGCACCGCCGGCCAAGGTGTACCGGTCCATGTCCCGATCGACGGTGGCCAGGAACCGAAGGTCGGCCAGGAGCACCAACATCACGGGAACCTGGTCAAAGTGCTCGGCCATGCCTCCCGGTCCGCGCGCCGCTTCGGCGGCTATGGCCGGGGCGTCCTGCAGCGCTCGTTCCTCGGCCTCCCTGTCGGTCACCGCCGCCCACGGGACCAGACCCGCCGCCGCCTGGGCCAGGTACTCGTACCATCCGCCCAGATAGGAGTCCCTGATCGCCGTGCGCACCTCGGCGTCCTTGACCACCACGATCCGCCATCCCTGCCGGTTCCCGCCGCTCGGTGCGAACCGGGCTGTGTCCAGGATCCGCTCGACGACAGCATCGTCTACCTGGTCAGGCTTGAACTCCCTGACGGCGCCGGTGGTTCGAAGGGTCTCGATCAGTTCCACCCGCCCGACGGTAGTGGCCGACAGCCGGTGGTGCGACGGGCCGGCGGAAAACCGGAGGGCTACAGCTGCTCCAGGATGGCGTCAGCGGCACTCACGGTCAGTCCCGGCCCCGGCTCGACCTGGAGGGTGGTGACCACTCCATCGTCGATGATGGCGGCATACCGTTGCGATCGGGTACCGAGGCCGACAGCGCTGCCGTCCATCTCCAGTCCCATGGCCTCGGTGAACTCACCGTTGCCGTCGGCCAGCATGAGGATGTTGCCGTCCACGTGCTGCGCCTCCCCCCATGCCCCCATGACGAAGGGGTCGTTGACCGAGAGGCACACGACGGCGTCGACGCCCTTGGCCTTCAGATCGTCATAACGGATGACGTAGCTGGGGAGGTGGTAGTCGGAACAGGTCGGGGTGAACGCACCCGGAACCGCGAACAGCACCACCTTCCCGTGACCCAGAACGTCGCCGGTCTGGACCGGGACGGGGCCGTCAGGCCGACTGGTCATCACCTTTACGTCCGGAATGCGGTCACCGATGGCAATGGTCATGAAGTCTCCTCGTTTGTCGCCCGGGTCTGGACGAGTCCGGTCGGGCGCGGCAGTCCAGGTTGGCCAGCATACGATCCCCCGGGCAGCCGGCCGCTACGTCGGCGAGCGACCACGACCAACACCGTGGCGCCGATCACAAATGCGACGATCGATCCGGCCAACAGCCCAGCCTGGCTGGCCGCCACCAGCGGGGGGTGGTGGGCGAAGGCCTGTTCGGCAAAGAGCAGCGGCACGGTGAAGCCGATACCGGCCACCGCCGCGCCGCCGGCCAGGTGGCCCCAGGTGACCCCGGGGGGAAGCCGACCCACGCCGAGCCGCACGGCGATGACACAGGCCAGGCCGATCCCAGCCATCTTGCCCACCAGCCGGGCCAGGACGATCCCGACGAACACGCCGGTGGCACCGGGATGGTTGAGCATGGACGACTCGACGGTGAGCCCGGCGTTGGCCAATGCGAACAGCGGGAGGACCACCAGGGCCGAGACCGGAGCGAGGGCCGACTCCAGCCGCCCGGCGGGATCGGGCCGGCCCCTCGACGGATCTCGAGCGGCGGTCGCGGCCGTGGCCGGGATGAGCAGCCCCACCACCACCCCGGCCAGGGCCGGTTCCACCCCCGCCGCGGCCATGAGCGCCCACAGCGCCACTCCCCCGGGGAGGTAGGGCCACGCCACGCCGGTCCATCGGCGCCGGATCACGACCAGAAGGGCCAGGACGACAACGGCCCCAGCCAACGCCCAGACGTCCAGCTTCGCCGAGTAGAACACAGCCAAGGCCACGACCGATCCGATGTCGTCGGCCACGGCCAGCGTGAGGAGGAAGAGGCGGAGCCCGCTCGGGACGCGCCGCCCGAGGAGGGCCAGCGCCCCCAGGGCAAAGGCGATGTCGGTGGCCATCGGTATCCCCCAGCCACGGCTACCGGGCGGATGGTGGTTGACGGCGAAATAGAGAAGGGCGGCACCGACCATCCCGCCGAGCGCCCCCACCACGGGCACGACCGCCGTCTGTCGATCGGCCAGGGCTCCCACCCGTCGTTCACGGGCGATCTCCAGCCCGACCACGAGGAAGAAGATGGTCATGATCCCGCCGTTCACCCACCCCCGCACCGTCGTCAGGCCGGAGAAGTCCCCGCTTCCTATGCGGGCGCTGTGTTCCCAGACCTGGCTGTAGGTGGCCTGCACCGGGCTGTTGGCCCATACCAGCGCGGCCAGGCCGGCCAGCGTGAGGGCCAGGCCCCCCATGACCTCGGACCGGATCAGCCGGCCGACCAGCGACGAACCCTGGTCGGTCTCCGCTGACTCCAGACCGGCGGACTCCGGACCGTTCATCGCCGCGGTGCCGTCGGCCTGCCGGGCAATGATGAGAGCCGCAACGCCGAGAGCCAAGCGATCAGGTGCACCAAACGGCTACGAGCGCAGGACGGCTTGGGTCTGGGTGATCTGGGCGACCAGTGCCTCGTGGCTGTCGGTGATGGTGGTCTGGACCACGATGAACCGCCCTCCCACATGGAGAGGCCGGGCAGTGGCGATGGCGGCGCCTTCGTCCACGCTCCGTATGAAGTTCGTCTTCGATTCGATGGTCACCGTCGATGCGCCGTCGGGGAGATTGAGGAAGCCACAGGCTGCTCCCACTGTGTCACCCAGCGTCATCAACGCGCCGCCGTGCATACGGCCGTTGGCCGTGCACAGTTCCTTCGCCCAGGAGAGCCGGCCTTCGACCGCATCGGGCGAGGCGGTGATCAGCTCCACGCCGCAGTACCGGGCAAACGGCATCGCATCGAGCAGCGCCCACAGCTCGGTCGCGTGCATGAGCGCTGCTGTCGGGCCTAGGTCACGCCGCCGTCGCGCCGCGTGGAGACGACGCGGCTGCATCGTCTGCACCAGGCCGCGGTGGCCGAGTTGTCCCCCGGATGGACCAGGCCTCCACACAGCCCACAGCGGTGAATCGTCGGTGACGTCGCATCGGTGTTGTCCATGACAGTCGCATCATGGCACACCGACCCGACCTCAGACACGTTGGCCGATCGGTCGGAGACGGCCACCCGGGTTACGCGAGCCTGAACCAAAAGCTCCGTCGGTGCATGGCGCACCGCACGAGTGGGTAGAAGGTGGGAACGACCATTGCACGGCGCGTGCAGAACCGGCCTTGCCCGCAGCCATAGCCCACAGATCGGAGAACCTCAATGCCCAACGGAAACCAACGCCCACCGACACCGCTGATCGTTGCCGCGGCCGCCCTCCTCGTGATCGTCGGCCTGTTGTTCAGGCGGAAGAGTCGCTCACGCTCAGCAGGAGACGCAGAGTCGGTTTCCAAAGCTGCCGGACAGGTCAAGGATGCCGGAGGACACGCACTGGGCAAGGCGGCCAGTGCCGCCCGCGACTTGACGAGCCACGCGGCCGATCTCGTGGGCGACCGCCATCTCAACGAGACCCTGGATCGCCTCCAATCGGCGCTGGACGAGGCCCGAGCAGCGGCCACGGCCGCCGTGCGCAAGGCGCCGATCCACCGCCACTGACCTACGGGAGACGGCGACTTCGTGGTCTGATCCGGCTCCAGGACACGGTCTCGGAGGCGGTCAGTTCCTGGTCAGAACGGAAAAAGTTCTACCCCGGAGCGCAGGTGGCGGGAACCGCGCTCACGGGGCAGAACAGACTTAAACTTTACCTCGGGAGAACGAGCTTTCGTACGCGGCCAACATAAAGAATTGGCAAAGTCGTCAGCGACGGGCCCGGGGCCAGGCGTTACTTCTTCTTGGTGACGAGCTTCGGAGCAGGAGCCTGACCGTTCACGACCTTTTTGAACGAGGCACCTGCCGACACCCGTGGTGCCTTGGACGCCTTCACCTTGATGGCTTCGCCCGTCTGCGGGTTACGGCCCGTGCGAGCCTTGCGCTCCACCCGATCGAACGAGACGAAGCCGGTGATGAGGACCTTTTCGCCCTTCTTCACGGTCGCGGTCACAACATCCTCGGTGCCGTTCAAGACGGTGGCAACAGACTTCGCGTCAACGCCGGTATGGGTCGAGACGGCGGCAATCAGTTCGGACTTATTCACGGGGTGAGACTCTCCTTGGGGTGATTGGAATGACAGACGGCCATTGTTGCCGCCCCCCCATTGTGGCCTCCCCAGCGGGCGAACCGGGGGATTTGCGCTCTCGGGCCACTGATGGCGTGACGACGAGGTCGGTCCCGACGCGGACCGGAACCCCTTTTCCGTGCTGCAGGAGACGCCTGGCGCGTGCTGCAGGAGACGCCTGGCGCGTGCTGCAGGAAGCGCCTGCGATGCTGCAGGAAGCGCCTGCGATGGCACCGGGGCGCGCCCGGTCCGAACGCCGGTGCCCGTACGCTCGTGGGTCATGGCCTCCCGTTCGCCATCGCTCCGCATCCGAGGACCACACGCCGCCGGGGCCCGAGGAACCGCGGTCGAGTTGGTGCTCGGCACGATTCTGCTGGCCGTGGCCGGCCTGGCCGGCCTGTTCTTCGTACGTCGCCCCTGGCCGAATCGCATCGATGCCTTGGGGTACCGCCTGCTTCCCGTCAATTACGGCTCCGGGTGGGCTCATGCACTAACGCAGATCGGCTCGGTCTCGGGGG
>DASXMT010000062.1:0-7161 GCA_036495505.1 Acidimicrobiales bacterium
GATTGATTACCACCTCGGCAAGGTCTATCGGAAGTTGAACATCAACTCGCGCCGTCAACTGCGACGCCTCGTGCCCTTGGGCCCGGATTCCCCGCTGCTCTCGCACTTGTCTGCTGGGTCCATGTAGCGACGCTCCGACGCGTGGTCGATCTACGCAGGCGATTTCTGGCCCGGCGTTCGAGTCTGCAAGGAGGCCATAGCTAGTCGCCAAGCACGCTAAACGCCCTGGTTGGCTCTAGCAAACGGGGGACGTTGTTCCGCGGCAAGTCTCGCCACGGTGCTGGGTTGCAGTCAGCGCGATGCCGTCACATTCCGGCTCGGGTCCAGACTGCAGCTGCGCCACGGATTGAGGCAGGCGCGACTTCAACTATGCGTTTTGCGGGATGCGAGTTGCTGTGGACATCGACAAGCTGATGTTGCGGTACAGGTCAAGACCCAGCCATCTGAAACTGGATACCGAGCCTAAAGGAACCCGGATAAAGGAAGAGTACCAACGAACTATTGCACCGGTACCCGAAAGCTACCGATCGCTACTTAACACGCCTCCGACCTCGGAGTGCGTTGGACTTGCCGATGTGCTTGGCCTGTGACAAGAGCGGATTCTCGACTCACGAGCGCCGAAGCGGTTATTGCCGCCGGTCGACGATCTGTCGGGAGCCCAACGCATCAATCAACATCCGAACCAAGACGTGAGAAAGAAGGCAAGGCCATGACCAGCAATATCTCCGGCAAGGTGGCGATAGTCACCGGCGGATCGGCAAATCTCGGAAAGCTCTTTTCCGAGGCACTCGCGGATGACGGCGCGAATGTCGTCGTCCATTACAACAGCCCCAGTCGAGAAGAGGAGGCCGACAAAGTCGTTGCCGAGCTCGAAAGTCGAGGAGTTGAGGCGATCGCGCACCAGGGCGACCTCACCGACATCACCGAGATCACCAATCTGGTGGACGCGACTCTCGAACGGTTCGGCCAGTGGGACATTCTCGTGAACACGTCCGGGATCATCGTTCGCAAGCCGCTTGCCGAAACCACCGAAGCGGAATACGACAACTCGTTCGCGATCAACGCCAAGGTGCCTTACTTCCTCATGTCGGAGGCGTTCACCAAGATGGCCGACAACGGCCGCATCATCAATATGGTCACCACCCAGGTGGCGGTGACTGCCGCAACCTACTCGGCCTACGCGGGGAGCAAAGCTCCGGTCGAACATTTCAGCAAAGCCTTCGCCAAGGAGATCGGTCCACGAGGAGTCACTGTCAACTGCATTGCCCCAGGGCCTCAGAAGACCAGCTTCTTCTTCAACGCCGAGAACGAGAAGACGATTGCCTGGCTTTCCGAGATGACCATTTCGGGCGACCTCGGTGATCCCGAGGATGTGGTGCCAGTGATGCAGTTCCTGGCGGCTCCCGAAGCACGGTGGGTCACCGCTCAGACGATCTACGTCAACGGCGGCATGATCTCGCCGATCAACTAGTCCAGAACTTGTGATCGATTGAAAGAGGACGCGATGAGGGCGGCGGCCGCACGAGCTGACAACTACGCTTTGGATCTGGCTGTGAGGCCGCTGCTCTTCTTGCGGAGATTCACACCAAGGGTTGGCGCTTCAGCACGGAGACACGTGCTCATGGACGATGAGCTTCCGCGGCCGGTCAAGACGACATTGAGCGCCGTCGCCGACGGCGACACCGACCGATTCCTTGAGTGCTTTCTTCCATACGGGTCCGTGAACGACTGGGGATGCGTGTTCAAGGGGCACGAATGCATCCGTCATTGGTCAGATTGGGAGTTCATCGGCGTGGGGGCGAGTCTCCGCGTGTTGGATATCACTACCTCGAGCGAGGTCACCGTGGTCGCTGCTGAAGTCGGAGGATCGGGATTCAACGGAAGAAGCAATTTCGCCTTCACCGTAAGCGACGACCAGATCCTCGAGATGAAGATCACTGCATAGCTAGCTCTCGCTCAGCGTCGATCCCGCCATCTACGTCTTGATCCGGAGCTACTCTGCTCGCCCCAGCGCCTGGATGCGAGCGTCTCTTGCCTGTCGCACCTGCTCAGGTCCCGGGCCGCCAAGGGTCGGCGCCTCCGTCCCACCAGCGCCACCGAGGAGGGCGCTCAGCGTCGCGGTCACCGATCTCCGCAAGGCGGCCAGGTCGTACCCGCCTTCCAGGAACAGGACCAGGCGCCCCGCCCGAGGAGCGAAGGCCGCTACAGCCTGGCCCAATTGTGCGAAGTCACCGCTCGACAGGGCGAGCTCAGCGAGAGGATCGGCTCGATGGGCGTCGAACCCGGCCGAGACCAGCACCCAGGTCGGGGCGAATTCCTCGATCACGGGTCGGGCCAGCTCGTCGATGGCTCGGCGAACCACGTCGCCGGTCGTACCCCGAAGCAGCGGGATGTTGACCGTCAGGCCCCGTGCATCTGGTCCACCGACCTCGTCTGCCGCCCCGCTCCCTGGGAACAGAGGCCACTGGTGGGTGGAGACATAGAGCACGTTGGGGTCGTCCCAGAAGATCGCTTGCGTGCCGTTGCCGTGATGGACGTCCCAGTCAACGATGAGCACGCGCTCCCCGGCGGCCGTGAGAGCGGCCGCCGTCACGGCGATGTTGTTGAGAAGACAGAAACCCATGGCCCGATCGCGCAGTGCGTGGTGCCCGGGCGGGCGGGCGGCAACAAAGGCCAGACCCTCGTCAGCTGGGCGCAGGGCGTCGATGGCGGCCAGCCCTGCCCCGGCGGCTTGGCGAGCAATGGTCCACGAGTCCACCGTGGCATAGGTGTCGGCATCGAGATCGCCCCCGCCCGCCTGGCTGAAGGCGGCCAGCCGGTCGAGATAGGCGATGTCGTGAACCCGGGTCAGCTGGGTCAGGTCCGCGGGGGTGGGCTCCACCATCTTGAGATCGGCGCCGAGATGGAGATCCTCGATGCCGGCCATGACGGCCCGAATTCGTTCTGGTCGCTCCGGATGTCGACCCCGAGCGTGTCCGACCTCTCCGGTCGGCCCGCTGACGATCAGCACGGCACGGTCGTGGTCCCGTTCGGCCACGCCGCCGCGGCCAGCTGTTCGAAGAACAAGGTAGCCATCCCCTGATTCTGGTACAGATCGGCGAGCACGAACCCAACCTCGGCTTCGGTCAGGCCGAGGGGCCGCCCAACCACCCCCGTCGCTTGAAGAAGACCATCAGAACGATGACCACCACCACCTCGAGGCCGATGCCCAGCCCGTAGAAGACGCCCGGGCTCTGGAGGCCTCGCACCAGCCAGGCGAAGTTCTGCCCGAAGAAACCAGTCAGGAAGCTGAGCGGCAAAAACACGGTGGCGATAACCGTGAGCTGCTTCATGACCACGTTGAGCCGGTTGGAGACCGTGGATAGGTGGGTATCCATGACCCCACTGAGCAGATCGCGGTAGTTGTCCACGAGATCGCTTATGCGGATCAAATGGTCATAAAGGTCACGGAAGTACGGTCCCGCGCCGGAGGTCATGCCCGGCAATGTGGTCACCCCGCTCGAAAGGGAGGCGAACATGTCCCGCTGGGGTGTGACCACCTTGCGTACGGTCAGGAGCTGGCGCTTCATCTCGAAGAGGGTGCCCAGCTGTTCCTCCGTGGGCCGTTGCAGGATGGCATCCTCGAGCTCGTCCACCCTGTCGTCGAACGCAGAGAGCAGTGGAAAGAAGCTGTTGGTCAGCGCATCGATGATGAGATAGACGAGCAGGATCTGCGGAGCGACGACCCCTGATGCCGGGTGGCGACCTAGTCGGGCTCGGACCTCATCGATCATGGGACACGGTTCTTGGTGGACGGTGATCACGTATGTCGAGCTGACGATGACATGCACCTCGACCGTGCGTGACGCCAGGGCACCGTAGGCCACGATGTAGGTGACGTCGTCGTAGTCCTCGAGCTTGGGCCGTTGCCCGAAGCGATCGGCTATGTCCACGGCGAGAGGGTGCAGGCCGAAGGTGTGCTCCAACAGGTCAGCGATGGCCGGATCCCCGCCGGAGAGGTGGGGGTGCATGGTCGGACGATCGCCGGTGCCCGCCGCAGCCGCATCTAGGTCCAACCAGAAGTACTCCTCTGTCGAAACCGCGTGCGCCACGCTGGCGTCGGTGGCGGCCACACTCGTTTCGCCTTGGGTGAGGGTGCCTTTCACGCCACGATTCTTGCCTCTCGGCCCGAGGTAACCGGGGATGGAGCGGCGGCGGGCACGATAGGCGCCTTCGACGCGACCCAGGCGCTGAAGGGCACGCTTCTGCGGCTAGGGCTCGAGCACACGAGCGCCGCCCGCCTGTTGTGAAGAGCCCACATTCACAACGCCACGTCGAGCTTGAAGCCGACCCCCTTGATCGTCTTGATGAGCACCGGGACTCCCGGGCCTCGCTCCACCTTGGCCCGGAGGTTGTGCATCTGGGCGTGAAGGCTCTGATGGGACCGGGGGCTACGGTCGCCCCACAGGTGATCGGTCAGCTCCTCTCGGGTCCGAACCCGGCCCGGTGTGGTGGCCAGCATCATGAGCAACTTGAACTCGATGGGGCGCAGGTAGACGGACCGTTCGCCAATGATGGCGGTTCGGTGGTTGCGGTCGATCACCAGCGGCCCGGCATACAAGAAGTCTTCAGTGGACGCCTCCGCATCGATCCTGGTGACAGATACACGGCGGAGCACTGCGCCAACCCGAGCCACGACTTCCCTGGTGCGGAGCGGTGTGTTCACCACGTCGACGGCGCCCATCTCGAGGCCCTCGGCCACGTCGATACCGGCTTCTGGCGACGACACGATGAGCAGCGGTACGGCCACGATGGACCGGACCTGGTGGAAGAGGGTCGTCCAGGACGGTTGCGGTCTCCTAAGGTCGAGGACGACCATGTCCGGTGAGCGGTCGACGAGCTGGCGTCGCACCGACTCACCATCGGCGACGGCGTCGACCTCATAACCCTCGTTGCGCAGACCATCCTTGAGCTCGCGCCAGTCGCGCTGTTGATCTTCGACGATCAGCACCCGCATTGTGGGTACCAAGGCGTGCTCGGCCATCAGAGCCTGCCCGATGGGCATCCCCTGCCGTCGTCCATGCCGGTACGACGCTCCCCCGTTCTACACATCATGTGCCGGCAACCGACGGAGCCGGTGCCGAGGCAGGGGCCTGAGTCTGGGCCGTCCCTGACGACGCAGTGGATAGCTGGGGAGCATCAAAGGTAAACGACCCCGACGCACAGTCGGTGGGTTGGGTCAGCACCGCCGTGTATTGCACCTCCGGGACCGCTGGCGTGGTCGTGGTGGTGGTGGTCGTAGTCGTGGTGGTCGTGGTTGTGGTTGGGACGGGAGGCAGTTGCCAGACAGTCAGGCTCGGCTCTGACTCCAAGCAGGTGAACGCCGGATCGGTGGTGGAGAAACCGGTCAAGGTGCCCACCTGCTGCGCAGTGGGGCCAGTCAAGATGTCTGGAGCGATCGATGCCCCCGGCTGGAGCACCACCTGCTGTTGTTGCCAGACGCCCCCGTACGTGAAGGTAGGTGGACTCACGGGGCTAGTACCCCCGTCGCCAGCCCCGGCGGCTGTGGTCGTGGACGTGGTGGGCGAGTTCGTGGATGCGCCCGGGCCGGCCGAGGCATTGGATCCGGCCGCGGCAGGCGATGGGGCCGTCGGGGCGTTGGGCGGCGGTGGAGAGGGCGAGGTGTGCACGGGACCGTCCAACTGAGGCTTCACCGGTGGAGCGTTACCGTCCAGGGCGGCCAGCATGGCGGGATCGTTGCCGTCCATGCCCAACGTCCAGATCCCAAGGCCGCCGAGCGAGTAGGACTGGGCCAGTTGGGCGATCATGTAGAGCGAGGTCGGATCCTCGAAGAAGGTCTCGTGCCACTGGGCCCCCACCTGGTAGGAGGTCCAGCCGGTGTTGGTCACCGGGTCCCAATACAGGGGATGGCCGCTGGCCTTGACCTGACCGTACGTGGGCGTAGACGGCTCCCCCCCGGTGGCCTGGGCGGTCAAGGTGCCGTCGGTGGTCGCCCAGTCCTCGGCGTAGTACGGGACGCCGAGGATGACTTTGGCCGGTGGGACGGCGGCCGCATACTGCTGGGCAGTGGTCAGGTCGCTGAACATGGAACTGGTGAGGGGAGACGTGGCCCCGGGGGCGGCATTGAGGTTCAGCTCGTAGGCCATGACGAAGAACCCGTCGACTGCGGGGGCGAGGGCGGCAATGTTGTAGAACCCGCCGGGGTCGCCAGCTGAGCTGGCATAGGTGTCCATGGTCACCTGCCAGTGGGGATCCACGTGGTGGAGGTTGGCCGAGACCTGGGTGATCAGGTTGGTGAGCCCTACTTGGTCGCCGCTCCCCTCCCCTTCGAAGTCGATGTTCACGCCGTCGAGGTTCTTCGCCTCGATGGCGTTGATCAGTGCGGCCGACAAGGTCGCGGGCGCCGTCGGGCTCGATGTCAGCTGGTTGAGGGTGCCCTGGTCGAACTGATCAACGGTGAGGACCACCCGGTCGCCCGCACCGTGGGCCCGGGTGATCAAGTCGCTGAGGGCCTGGCTCTGATAGCCGTTCCACCCGGCTCCCGACTCGTCGAGGCTGCCGTTGCCGTTCACGTCGATGGAGAAGTAGGCCAGGGTGCTAAGACCGTTCACGTCGAACCCCGCGCTCGAGTCGAGCATCCAGTAGGGGGCGAAGCCGAACACCTCGTGCGATCCGAGCGGGGCAGCATTGGCGACCGACGCCGGGGCCGGGGCGGGGGCTGTGGCCGCTTTCGGCAGGGGCTTGGTGGTGCCGTGATGCGGACCGAAGAACCGCGGGAGCTGGGCATTGCCCAGGTTGTTGGAGACGAGCGCAGCGGGGCTCTCGCTTCCCCCGCCCGAAGTGGCGTTCGACACGGCCAGACCGGCCAGCGAGGAGACGGCGACCACTAGGACGACCGCGAGAACGCGGATCCTGGCGGGCAACCGTTTGGCCCTGTGGAACTGGGTAACGAGCCACGCAGCGGCCCTATTCGGCCCCGTCTTCACAGCCATGCCCGAAACAGCCATGCCCGAAACAGCCATGCCGGGAAGTGATGGCCGGCGGATTCGGCCCCGACCACGGTGAATACGATGAGCGGGCACGTTCGGTCCCGCCCTCACAGCCACGCCGGAAAGAGACGGCCGGCGGCTTCGGCGCCGAGGATGGTGAACACGATGAGCG
>DASXMT010000063.1:0-15687 GCA_036495505.1 Acidimicrobiales bacterium
CCGACTTTTCCATACCGCCCCGCCAGGTGGCGTAACTCGCCCTCGACGAGGCCGTGTTTGCCTATAAGCATGTCGACAAGTGCGAAGACGGTTGGACGAAAGTGCTCATCCACCCGTCGCACCGCCTCGCTCAGCCGGGCACGTAGTCGAAGGTATCGGGGTTGGGTCCGGTGCGCCCGTCCCGATCGAGGGCGGAGATCCGTGTCATATCGGCGTTTGACAGCAGAAGTCGAAGATCTCGAAGTTTGCCAGCGCAGAGCGACGATGCCTCAGCCCACACGAGGGACGGCCTGCCCTTTGGCTAGGGCGAGACGAATACCGTCTTGCGCCGGACCATCTCTTCGATTCCCGCCCGACCCCCCTCGCGGCCGAAACCGCTCTGCTTGTACCCGCCGAACGGGGTGGCGGGCGAGATGCCGCCCATCCCGTTGACCACGACCGTGCCCGACTCCAGCTCGCGAGCGAAGCGTTGTACGCGTCGGTTGTCGCTCGTGTGCAGGTAGGCCCCCAGGCCGAAGGCGCTGTCGTTGGCCTTGGCCAGCACCTCGTCTTCGGTGGTGAATCGCAATACGGCCTGGACGGGCCCGAACACCTCGTTGCGGGCCAGATCGCTGTCATGGTCGACCTCGCCGAACACGGTGGGCCCGACGAACCAACCGTCGGCCAGTTCACCTCCCAGTCGGGCCCCGCCGGCCAGGAGCTTGGCCCCGTCGCCCTTGGCCCGGTCGATCACGCCGAGGATTCGTTCCATCGCCGCCTCGGTGACAACAGGGCCCACGAACGTCGCAGGGTCGAGCGGGTCGCCCACCGGGATGGATGCCAGCAGGGTCACGACCTTCCCCACCACCTCGTCGTACACATCGTCATGGACATAGAGCCGGGTGGGAAGGGCGCATCCTTGGCCGGCGAGGAGGGCCGTCCCGAAGTGCGCGGCCATGGCCGCTGCGGTATCCAGATCGGCATCGGGGAAGACGACGTTGGGAGACTTTCCCCCGAGCTCCAGGGCAAGGGGGGTGAGGTTCCGTGCCGCCGATTCCATGAGCGTGCGAGCGGTGGCGCTGCCTCCGGTGAAGCTGATCTTGTCCACGCCGGGATGGCCCACCAGCGCTGATCCCGTCGTGGCCCCGCCGACGACCACGTTCAGCACACCGTGGGGCAGTCCGGCCTCGAGGGCCAGCTCGGCGAACCGCAGCATCCCGAACGGGGACACCTCCGGCGGTTTGGCCACGACGGCGTTGCCGGCGGCGAGGGCCGGGCCGCACTTCTGCCCCATCCCCATCATCGAGCCGTTCCACGGTGGGATCACGGCGATGACCCCGTAGGGCTCCAGACGGACGTAGGAGAGGCCCGGGTCGGACGACAGCACCTCGCCGTCGAGCTTGTCGCACCAGCCGGCGTAGTACCGGATCCACGCCGCCGTATAGAAGCCGGGGTTCATCACGCTGACGGGGGTGCCGTTGTCGAGGGCGGCGAGCTCGGACGCCTCGGACGCGTGGAGCTCGAGGAGGTCGGCCAGGCGGAAGAGAACGCCGGCGCGGTGCAGGGGCGGGAGCGCGGCCCAGCGACCTTGCGCAGCCCGAGCGGCGGCCACCGCCGCATCGACGTCGTCGGCGCCGGCCAGGCCCACATGAGCCTGCACCGCCCCGGTGGCCGCGTAGCGGTGGTCGTGGACACCGCCTGCGTCACTCGCCCTCCATCGGCTCCCGATCAAGTGTCCTTGCCCGGCCAGCCTGGTCACTGTGCCCGACGTCTTCGTGGTTCTCACGGGACCACGTAACCGCCGTCCACCGGCAGGGCCGCCCCGAGCACGAACGAAGCCGCCGGGGTGCACAGCCACACCGCGGCCTCGGCGATCTCGGAGGCCTGGCCGATCCGGCCGATGGGATGCAGCCTCTTGAGGTAGTCGTCGATGGCGGGATCCTGCTCGATGGCCTGGTCGACCATGGGCGTCGCCGCGGTGCCGGGACAGATGGCATTGACCCGTACGCCCTGGGCCCCGTAGTCGAGGGCAGCCACCTTGGTCAGTCCGATGACGCCGTGCTTGGACGCGGTGTAGGCCGCCTGGCCGGGATAGCCGACCAGACCCACCCCTGATGCCGTGTTGACGATGGCGCCCCCTCCCCGCTCGAGCATGCGGGGGATCTCGGCCTTCAGGCAGAGATACACGCCGGTAAGCATCACGGCGATGGTGTGGTCCCAACCGTCGTCGGGGTACTCGGCCAAGGGAACCATCGGCGCGGCGATCCCGGCGTTGTTGTGGGCGCAGTCGAGGCCCCCGTAGACGTCCACCGCGTGCTGCACCATGGCGGCAACGTCCGCTCGCACGCTCACGTCGGTGCGGACGAAACTGGCCTGCCCGCCGGCCGTCTCGACCAGGGCCACCGTCTCCCGTCCCTGGTCTTCGTCGATGTCGGCGACAACGACGCTGGCACCCTCCCGGGCGAAGGTCAGTGCCGATGCCCGTCCGATCCCCATCGCTGCTCCGGTCACAACGGCGACCTTCCCGCCCAAAGAGCTCACCGGGGTCATGCTACTGGCAACCCAATTGAGCAGGTACGTTTCATGGCATGGGACGATTCGAGGGCAGGGTGGCGCTGGTCTCCGGGGCAGCGAGCGGTATCGGCCTGGCCGTGTCGGACCGGCTGGAGGACGAAGGAGCGGCGGTGGTCCGCAGCGACATCCACCCCATCGCCGGCGGCATCGTCTGCGATGTCAGGGACGCCACTTCGTGCGCGGCGGCAGTGGCGCACGTGATCGGGGACCACGGCCGCCTCGACATCCTGGCCAACGTGGCCGGCATCGGCATATCCCGCACCATCCAAGACCTGGACCCGACCGAGTGGCGGGACATCATCGAGGTCAACCTGACGGGCACGTTCCTCTTGTCGCAGAGCGCGCTCTCCGCCCTGTTGGAAACCAAAGGGACGATCGTCAACATGGGATCGGTGGCCGGATTGCGGGCCACCCCCTACAACGCCGCCTACTGCGCCTCCAAGGGCGGCGTCATCATGCTCACCAAGTCGATGGCCATCGAGCTGGCCAAGGCCGGAGTGCGCGTCAATGCCGTCTGCCCTGCGTCGGTGGACACGCCGTTCCTCCGGGGCTTCGAGCTGCCCGACGGGGCCGACATGTCCCTGCTGACCCGGGCCGCGTCTCCCATGGGCCGGATGATCGACCCCGCAGAGGTGGCCGCGGCCGTGGCCTACCTGGCCTCCGACGATGCAGCCACCATCAGTGGTACGACGCTGGTCATCGACGGTGCCGCTACCGCCTGACATCGGCCAGCGACACGGTGTCCGTGTCAGTTCCGGAGCGAAGTACCCGGCCGGGACGCTCGTCGGTCACCTCACCGTCGGCCACGACTTCGCGACCGCCTACGAAGACGTGCTCCACCCCCTGCGAGCGGGCGAGGAGTCGCTCCCCGCCACCGGGAAGATCGTGCACGAGCTCCGCCGGCAGGCTCCCCACCCGGGCGGGATCGAAGACGCACAGATCCGCATGCCAGCCCGGGGCGATCCTGCCCCGTTGGCGCAACCCGTAGTGGCGGGCCGGGCGATCGCACATCATCTCGACCGCCTCCTCGATCGAGAGCAGCCCCCGCTGGCGGACTGCCTCGCCCAACACCACCGTGGGGTAGTTGGCATGGCACATCAGGTCGACGTGGGCACCGGCGTCGGACCCCCCCAACATGACCCGGGGGTCCTTCCACACCGACGACCGCACCCGCCACCCCTCATCGGTTCGACCCAGTGACGGGGTCAGCGACGGGAGGACGAGGAAGAGGGTGAGGCCTTCCACCAGGACGACGTCGATGAGGACGTCGATGACGTCGGTGCCCCGGGTCGCTGCGATCTCGCCGAGCGATCGGCCAACCCATTCCGATCCGGGATCGGAGACCTCCATGAGGGTGAAGTCGGACAGCACGCCCAGTGCCCTCTCGGCGGCCCGTTCGGCCCCGACGCGCAGGCGAGCCCGGGTCTCGGCGTCGGCTGCGGCCCTCTTTCGGTCATCGACCCCGAGGGCCAGGACCTCGCCCCAGCCCGGCAGCGCGCCCAACACGGTGGTGGCCCGCATCCGCATCAGGTCAGGGAGGGTGAGGGCGATGACATGGGCCCCCTTCTCGGAGGCCAGGTCGGACGCCTGCAGCTGCTGCTCGTAGATCTCCTCGGAGGCCAGGCTGCCGAGCAGGTTCCAGTTGAGGGGCCGGTCGGCGGCCAGGGACATGTCGGCCATGAGCTCCATGCGCTCGGCCGGGATGGGGCCGACGGTGGGAATGAACTCCAGCGTCGTCCCGGGATGGCCACGGACCGCGCCGGCCAGGGCGATGAACTCCCCGAAGGCGGCCGACCGGGACGGGACGGGAGCACCGTCGCCGTCGACGTGGCCCTCGCCCAATGAGGACGACAGTCCGAGAGCGCCCCCGGCCACCGACTCCCCTACCAGACGAACCATGTCGGCGAGCTGTTCGGGGGTGGCGGGCTCCCGGGTGGCTGCGTCACCCATGACCACGCGTCGAATGGTCGAGTGGCCGACCATGAATCCTGCGTTCACGGCCATTCCGACGTCGATGCGAGCCAGGTACTGGGAGAAGGACATCCAGTTCCACGGTCCCCCGCCCTCCAGCGCGGTGATGGGGATACCCTCGACCACGGCCATCATGTGCCGGATGTAGTCGGCGTCATCGGGTCCGAGGGGCGCGATGGAGAACCCGCAGTTCCCCCCCAACACCGTGGTCACCCCGTGAAGCACCGACGGACTGGCAGTGGTGTCCCACAGCAGCTGGGCGTCGTAGTGAGTGTGCAGATCGATGAACCCGGGGCATACGACCTTGCCGGTCACATCCACGGTTCGGGTGGCGATCTCGTCGACCCGGCCAAGGGCCACGATCCTGCCGTCGCGCACGCCCACGTCCCCCACTATGGCCGGCGCGCCGGTCCCGTCGACCACGGTGCCGCCCCGAAGCAGGAGATCGAGCATGTCAGTCCTCCCCGGCAAGCAGTTGGTCGACGGCCGCCTCGACCACCGTTCCCTTGAAGAACGCCGGGTTGGTGTCGGTATAGAACCGTGCCGGGTTGGTGAAGGTGAACTTCTTGAAGGCGCCCTCGTCGATCCAGCCGCGATCGACCATCTCCCACGCCTCCTCCAGCACCTCGGTCATGTCGGGCACGTCCCAGTGGGCGACGTCGGACCCCATCATGGCCTTGAGCTCGGCCCCGAACGGGTTGACCGAGGTATTGAAGGCCATGGACGTGAGGGGATCGTCGGCTTCGCAGCCGAAGTAGAAGCGGTCGACGAACAAGTCCTTGATATCCTCGGCCCTCCCGATGCCACAGGCCGCCCATTCGTCCAGTGTCTCCTCGGGTTCGGGGGGACGGTCGGTCAATCCACCGCGGACGGGGCGGGCATCGGGCGCGTAGGTCGCCATCATGCGGCCGAGCAATTTGCGATCGACCAAAGCGGGATCGAGGTCGCGGCGGAGGGCGTCCAGGTTCCGCTTTTCCCAGTGTCCGATGATGTCGCTGTAGAGCGCGGCCGCCCAGGCCACGCCCCCCTCCAGGAACACGAAGTTCATATCCGGGAACCGGCGGGTGACTCCGCCCAGGAACAGCGACTTGGCCAGCGACTGCTGCCCGTTGGCCAGCATCGAGAGGTGGTTGTACATGTAGCTCGATATGGACCGGTACGGGGTTATCCCGATAAAGCCTGAATGGAAGGCGAGTGACACGCCCAGCTCCTGGGCTTTGGCCCACACCGGGTCGTAGTCGAATGCCGAGTCGACCCCGAACTGGTCGAGCCAGAAGGCGAACCGGGAGACCTCAGGATCCTTGTCGGCCAGCGCCGCGAACGGACGCTGCACATAGCCGGCACAGAGCACAGCCTTGAAGCCCAGCTCGTTCACGGCGAACTCGAGCTCGGCCACGGCCTCGTCGGGGGTGTGCATGGGGATGGCGGCGACGGGGGTCAACCGATCGGCCAGCGGCGCGAACGTCGCCGAGTTGGCCCGGTTGAGGGCCCGGCACATGCCCCGGCGATAGCGCTCGTCCGGGTCGTGGAGGAACAAGAGGCCGAGGCTGGGATAGACCACGCCGAAATCGATCCCCAGCTCGTCCAAGCGCTGGTACAACAGCTCGGGGAAGAGGGCGGTGGCCAGATCGATGGTCTGACGGGCGGGCGAGCCCCACCACGGTCCTCGGGGAGTCCGGGTGGCGGCCCGCTCCTCCGGTGACTGCTCGTACCACGTGCGGTCGGTGCCCTGGTAGCCGGGAAGGAGGTGCCCCAACGCGGGATTGTCGAGGGAGAGGCCCTCCCCCTCGATGTAGGGGGCCAGGGTGGGCAGGTGCTCGGCCATGTGCCCGTCAATATCGATGACGGGGTGGCCCAAGCGGCGATGGATCTCGGACGACGTGCTCATGGCGTCTAATATAAGCGCATTACTCAGGTAAGGACGGGGGTGACATGGCCTATGACTTGGTGATCAGGAACGGAACCGTCGTCGACGGCTCCGGTCTGGGATCCTTCCGGGCCGACGTGGGCATCGTCGACGACCGCATCGCCTTCGTGGGACACATCGGCGAACCGGGCGCCGACGAGATCGACGCCGACGGGCACGTCGTGACCCCGGGTTTCATCGACGGGCATACGCACATGGACGCCCAGGTCTTCTGGGACGCCACCGGCTCGAGCTCGTGCTGGCACGGCGTGACCTCGGCGGTCATGGGCAATTGCGGCTTCACCCTGGCCCCGGTCCGGTCCGACGAGCGCGCCCTCGTCGTGCGCAACCTCGAACGGGCAGAGGACATGGATCCGGCCGCCCTGGCCGCGGGCATCGAGTGGAGCTTCGAGACCTTTCCCCAGTACCTCGACGCCGTCGACCGCCTACCCAAGGGCATCAACTTCGCCGCCAACATCGGGCACTCGGCCCTGCGTACCTGGGCCATGGGCGAGCGGGCGTTCGAATCGGAGGCCGCCGAGGCCGACCTCGCCGCCATGAAGGGCCAGCTGGCGGAGTCCATCCGGGCGGGCGCCATCGGCTTCTCGACCTCGCGCAGCCAGCACCACGAAACGTCCGACAACCGGCCAGTGGCCTCCCGTTTGGCGTCGTGGGACGAAGTGGCCCAGCTGGTCGGGGTCATGGGGGAACTGGGCAGCGGCATCTTCGAAGGCGCCGATGCCGGCATGTCCTCCCCAGATCCCGATGAACGACAACGATCGCTCGGTCGCATGCAGAAACTGGCGGCCAAGACCCAGGTGCCGCTGACCTTCGGGTTGGTGGCCACGAAAGCGTCGGACTACCTACTCGATTTCCTCGATGATGCCGCGGCCGGCGGAGCCAGGGTGATCGCCCAAACCCACTGCCGGGGCATCTCGGTGCTCCTGTCTCTGAAGACCAAGCTGCCCTTCGACCTCATTCCCGCCTGGAACGACCTGCGCGGCCGTCCGGTCGACCAGCAGGTCCGCATCCTGGGTGACCCCGAATCACGCAAGCCCTACGTCGATGCAGCCGTGCACGCCCGCTACGAGGAGTGGACCGGCGTCGGGGCCCAGGCCCGGCCGCCCGACTTCGACGGCATCAAGGTCTACGAACACGGGCTCCCGCCCAATCCGTCGGTGGCCGACGTCGCCCGCCACAGGGCCGTCCACCCCGCCGAAGCCATGATCGACCTGTGCGTCGAGACCGGTGGGGACCAACTGTTCATCCAGCCCAGCCGATACCCCCAAGACGAGACTGTCCTCCTTCGCGCCCTGCGCCACCCCAGGGCGGTGATGACCTTCTCGGATTCGGGGGCCCACCTCAGCCAAATCGCCGACTCGTCGATCCACACCCACCTGTTGGGGTATTGGGTGCGCGACCGACAGGAGTTCACGCTGGAGGAGGCGATCCGCATGATCACCCTGGCCCCGGCACTGGCGTGGGGCTTCGATGACCGGGGCCTGGTGCGAGCGGGCATGGCTGCCGACGTCAACATCTTCGATCCGGCCACCGTCGGTCCGGCTGTGCCCCGGCTGGTCGACGACCTGCCGGCCGGAGGGCGCCGTTTGGAGCAGCGGTCGCACGGGTTCCTGGCCACGGTGGTCAATGGTCAGGTGACCATCCGGGACGGAGTACCCACCGGCGCCACTCCCGGACGCCTCCTCCGCAGTCGTCTGGGGTGATCAGCGCATCCACACCGTCTGGCTGGTGCGGCGACGGAACAGCCAACGGCCCTGGTGGAGGACGACGTCGTCGAGATAGCGGATCCCGAGAGTGAGGTCGCCCGACCCTTCGTCGCCCAGTTGGTACACGACGGCGTAGGTATCGACCGTAGCTTCCGCCGAGCCCTCCTCCAGGGTGATCAGCGGTTCACCGATCATGTGCATGCTCGACGGGAACGTACGCGGGGCACGCATGGTCTCCAGCCATTCCCCCACCGACTGGACGCCGAGTGCACCGGCGATCTCGGCCTGGGGATGGAACAGGCCGACCAGTGCGTCGATGTCCCGCTGATCGACGGCGCGGGCATAGCGCTGCAGGAGCGCCCGTACGGCGTCATGGGGGGTCACAACACCGCCACCGGGTTGACCGGGCACCCGGTTCCTTTGACGATCCGCAAGGGGCTCATGGCGAAGAGGAGCTCCCAGCGACCGGCGGCGGCACAGCGCTCGCTCAGCGCGGCCAGGGCCATGTTGTCGATCAGGTGCAGGCCCACCGCGGTGATCCCGATCTGATGGACAGGGAAGGGCCACTCGGGGGTCCCGGCAAAGGGCATCGGGTCGGAGATCCCGTCGCTGCCCAGAACAGCCACCTCCCGTTCGTACAGCCACGGGAGGCATTCGGCATGGAGGCCGGAGAACCCGTCAAACACCTTCTTCGCCTCGCGTCGGGCCTCCCGCCCCCACAGCACCATGAGCACGTCACCAGCCCCGACCCCGACGCCTTCGGCTTCCTCGGCTGCCTCCAGATCGGCGACGGTCACCAGCTCGCCGCTGTCGTAGTAGTCGCGACCACGGGTGCGTGGGATGTCGAGCAAGACCCCCCGCCCGACGACGCCGTCGGCCATCGACATGATGGTATTGGATCGTGCGCCGTCGCTTCGGACCTCGCTGGCCGGCCGCCCCCCGAACATCTCCCCCCGGACGAACATGTGCGAGAGGGCATCGACATGGGTGGTGGTCAGCCCGTGCACGTCGAGGGCGAGGTGGTCACGAGCGGCCTCGTAGCCGGGAATGCCATTCGAGTCTCGGGCATCGCCGGAGGCCAGCATGTGGTGTTGCACCGGGTTCGGGTTCTCGGGCATGGGCTCGGTGCCAAGGTCGTGGGCGAGGCTGATCGACTCCCCCGAACGGACCAGGGCGGCAGCCGCGGCCCGGCGCGCATCGGTGAGATGGTTCAGCGCGCCGCGCTCGTCGTCTGCTCCCCACCGACCCCAGTTCTTGAGCGACTCGTACATGGCGTTCAGATCTTCGGTGGTCGGAACCTCACTGGTGCTTGTCATCGGACCAGCTTGTCAGCCACCACCGCTGGGTGCACTCATCGCCCCGATGACCATGTCGATCAGGTTGTCGACAAAGCGGTCGTCGGAGAGGATCCCGTGAACGCCACCGCTGTCGAGGAGGCGTGCCCGGTCTGCCGCAGCGCGGCCGACGAACACGATGCAGATCTCCCGGCGTACACGCCAGAGATCGGCGGGCACCTTCGTGCACCATTCGCGCAGTAAGTCCCATGCTGCGTACCCATCCGTCTGGGTCATCAGGTCTTGGATCTCGATCGATGTCCGGTCGAGGGCTCCGCTCAGCTCCGAGCCGATCTGCAGGTATGCCCGCTCCCGCCAACCGCGCTGGGCGAATTCGGTGACCGGTCGGACGATGGCCTCGGCTGCCGGCCGTATGTCCTTCACCTGGGTGGAGCGAGCCCGTTCGAGGAGCTGGTGACGCCTTTGGGCGATGGCCGGCACGTGCCGAGCCAGCACGGCGAACAGAAGGTCATCACGATTGCCGATGTGGTATTGCACGGCTGAGGCATTGCGCTGCTGCGCCATTCGAACGATCTCGGCAATGGACACGTTGTCGACACCCCGCTCGGCGAACAGGCGAGCGGCGGCATCGAGAAGCAGGTCGCGCGTGGACAGCGATTGAGCCATGTCGATCGCGACAGTAGCGGGGGCCTCGCCTCTCGGGTGGGTTTACAGCGCCTGGCGATGGACCAGGCGGGCGAACGTGCCCCCGGAATCGGCCACCAGCTGCTCGTAGGTGCCTTGCTGCACCAGGTGGCCGTCATCGAGGACGAGGATGCGATCAGCATTGCGAATGGTGGACAGTCGGTGGGCAATGATGACCCGCGTGGCGTGCATCTCCTCGATGTTGCGCATCACCACAGCCTGGCTCCGGTTGTCGAGGGCGCTGGTGGCCTCGTCGAGGAAGACGACCCGGGGTCTGGCCGCCACCGCTCGGGCCAACAACAGCAACTGTCGCTGGCCTCCCGAGAAGGCGCCGCCGTATTCGTTCACCACGGTGTGCATGCCCATGGGCAGTTGTCGCACGTAGTCGTCGATGCCGGCGAACCGGGTGGCGGCCCAGGCGTCGTCCATGGCGAGGGTCCTGGTACCGACGATGTTGTGGAACACGTCGTCGGGCGTCATCTGCGCCCCTTGGACCACCACCCCGCATTGGCGGCGGATTGCCCGGACGTCGAGCCCTGAGAGATCTTGTTGGTCGTAGCTGATGGTCCCCACCACTGGCTGGTCGAAGCCCAGGAGCAGCCTGAGCAGCGTCGACTTTCCTGAACCCGATGGCCCGACGATGGCCACCAGCTCGCCCGGCGAAATCGAGAAGCTCACGTCGTCGAGCACCAAGGGTTCGTTCCGGTCGTAGTGGTAGCTGACGTGACTCACTTCGATAGCGCCCCGAACGGTCCCTGGGTCAGCCTTGACTTCCGCCGTCTCCACCGCCGTTTGGAAGATGGGCCGCAGGCGTGTGTAGTAGGGCACGGCGGCAGCCAGGACGCTGGCCGAGATGCTGAGTATGACCATGCTGGCCACCACTTCGGTGAACGATGTGTTGAAGGCCAAAAAGGTGCCGGGCGACACCGAGTGGGGTGGAAGGGTGGCGATACCGATGAACACCAGCGCCGTGGCCAGCGGCACCCAGGCGGCCATGAAGCTGGTGAGCACGGCCAAGGTGCGTCCGGCGCGCGTCGACTCCCGTTTGAGAGTGGCGAACTTCTCCACCCAGACGGCGAAGGCACGGCGCTCGGCGTGGGCGACCCGCAGCTTTGGCACCGCGCCCAGGATCTGTACCCCGAGGCCGACGACCTGACCGTTGGCGGCGCGCACGGCGTCCTGGCGCCGGACCAGAACTCGGAAGGACAGCACCATGACGGACACCCCGACGATGACGGCCAGGACGGCGAAGACGGCCAGCACCGGCTCGATCACAAAGAGGATGATCGTGTTGAAGAACGTGATGAACGCAGCCAGCACGGTGGGGACCAGGTACTGGGAGACCAGGGTGGCCAGGTTGTCGATCCCCATCGATCGGGAGGCCAGGTCGGCTGACATCCAAGAGCGGAAGAAGGGGGGCGGGAGATCAAGCAGGCGGTCGAACACCGCCGCCTGCAGCCCAAATGAGCCCTTGGACACCAGTCGCAGGCCCGAGAGGGATTGCACCAGGGTGAGGCCTCCGATAGCCACGGCCGTCCCGACCAGGACTGCGACCAGCCACAGCAGTCTCGAACGATCACCGGAGGGCACCACTGTGTCGAAGATGACCTTGGCCACGATGGTGGGTAACAGTGACAGCAAGCCGACCAGCATTCCGGTGATCAGCAGCCGGCGCAGGTCCACAGCAATATCTCGGAGGACGAAGCGGAGCACTCCCCGCCCCCGTACTTCCTCGCGGGGCAACGGCCGATAGAGCTGGACGGCCGTAGGCACCAGGGTCGAGGCCAGAGTCCTGTCGACGGGACGGCGATCGCCCTCGAGGGCGTCGACCAGTTCATGGCGCCGCGCTCCCCGCGGCACCAGAGCGACCCAGCCGCCGTCGGACTCCCGTCGTGCCAGCAGGGGGGCGCCCGGGTTCCGCCACCATCCGTCGGTAAGGGCGACCTGGCGGATCCGCATGCGCGAGTAGCGGGCGATCAGCGCCATGGGGTCGTCGGCCGCCTCGAGCACAGTGGCCGGCGGCTCGACGAGCTCGATCCCGGCCGACGCCGCCACCACCCGGCACGCGGCCAGCAGGTCGTCGGTGGCCCGGAGCCGACGGCGCGGCGGCGGACCGGATGCATCGAGGACGGAGCCCAGCTCGGTATACGAGCTCACCCGGAGCTCGGCCTCGTACTCGGCCAGGCGCGCCAACCGGGCCGCCTCTATCTGGTGACGCTGTTCGACGAGCTCGCCCAACAACTCGAGGCCAACGGCGACGAATGCGTCGAGTCCCGCCCAACCCCGTTCGTCGGCCAGCGCCGTGGCGCCGTCCACCGGCACCACGACGGTGTCGTGCTGGCACTCCACCGGTACGCCGGTCGGGAGAGGCACGATGCCCCGGACCGGGCGCCCCCACATGGTCAGTCCTTCGACCATGGGCAGCCAGACACCGGCGGTGCGAGCGAATGTGGTGTCCCCCGGGGCCAAAACGACCTCGTCCCCGACGGCCATCGACATCCGTGCGCCCGACCCAGGGTCATCAGGTTCCTCGTCGACCCCGGCCACCGCGCTCGCCATCCGGCCCACGAAACGCTCCAGGGCCTGCACCACGATCGGCTCCTCTCGGGCCAGTCGGTGGAGGTCGGACCGGGCAATGGGACGAGCCTCGGTACCGGGAACGACACCGACCAGGCACAGCCCGAACGACGAGTCATCAGGGGTGGACGGATAGATCAGGGCTCCGGCCCGGGCGATGGTCAGGGGGTGCATTGGCCCTTCTGCCCGACCGTCCACCAGCTCCACGGCGAACACCCGGACCTCACCCGCGCTGATCACCCACGACACCGAAGCATCGTCGAGGGCCAGCCGTGCGTTGGTGGCCACCGGCTGACGGGGTCCCAGCCCGGGCAGATCGAGTACTGACTCGAGTGAGCCGGGAATCACCACGGCGTCGCTCGGAGGTTCGGGGGGTGTCACTCCGCCACCAACGTCGAGTACAGGCCGCCCTGGGTCATGAGCTGGTCATGGGTTCCCCGCTGGATGGTGATCCCCTTGTCCATGACGATGATCTCGTCGGCGTCCCGAATAGTGGACAGGCGATGGGCGACAATCAGGCACGAGCAACCTCGAGCGCGGATGTTCCGATCGATCTCCTCTTCGACCACGGGATCCAACGCGCTGGTCGCCTCGTCAAGCACGATGAACGAGGGATTCCCGGCCAGGGCCCGGGCAATCTCCATCCTCTGCCGTTGGCCACCGCTCCAGTCGCCGCCACCCTCTTGCATCCAGCGATCGAACCCACCGGGGCGCCGGACCACGTCGGCGTGTATCGCCGCATCACGGGCCGCCGCCACCAGTGAGGCGTTGGTTGTCGTCGGATCCCATAGGGTCAGGTTGTCGCGTACCGTCCCGGCGAAGAGCACCACGTCCTGATCGACAAAGGCCACCGATGCGGCCATGAGGTCGGGCGCGATCTCACTGCGAGGGATCGAGTCGAAGAGCACTTCGCCGCTCCACGGTTTGTACAGCCCGCACACCAACTTGGCGATGGTGGACTTGCCCGAACCCGAGGGCCCGACGATGGCTACTCGATGTCCGGGCTGTACGGTCAAATGGAAGTCCCGGAGCATCGGTTCGGCGAACCGGTCGTACCCGAAGGTCACATCGGACAGCTCGAGCAGACCGCTCAACTTTCGCCTGACCAACGCCGGGACCCGGACATCGCCTCCGGAGGCATCGGTGGGCGCCTCAGCGCCGGCCCCGGACACCACCCCGGCCAACATCTCGTCCTCGGGGTGGTTCAGCACGTCGTCGACGGAGGCCAGCTTGCCCGCCATGTCCTGTGTCACCGCGCCGAGCTCGACCAATTGGGCGATGGGTGCATTGAAGTTGGTGCTCAGAGACTGGAAGGCAGCCAGCGTGCCGAGGGACAGGGCGCCGCCCAGCACCTCCCACCCACCGAAACCCAGAATGACCACCACGTTCAGCATGGACAAGAGCACGGGCACGCTGCCGATGATGCCGACGGGCACGCCCATCTCCTGGTTGGAGTTCGTGACCCTGGCCTGGTACCCGGCCCACCGGGAGAAGATCCCCCCTTCCTCGCCGGTGGCCTTGATGGCCTCGATGTTCTGGATGCCCCCGATGGCGGTGGAGACCAACTTTCCTTCTTCGAGCACGATCTTTCGGCTGGCGTTCTCGCGCCGGCGAGCACTGAGACGGAGCGCGATCAGGTTGATCAGAGCAAAGGCAAGGGTGATGGCGCCAAGCAGTGGCGAGTAGAAGAACATCAGCACGGCGTAGAACACCACCGTCACCAGCTTCAGCAGCGCCGTCGTGAACTGGCTGGACAGGAGGCTGGCCACGTCGTCGTTGACGTTCAGCCGGGTGACCAGGGTGCCGGCATAGCGCTGCTGGAAGAAGGGAATGGGGAGGCGCAAGAGGTGCTCGATGAACCGGCTCGACATCGAGAGCGACAGCTTCGTCGACAGCCGGACCAGGGTCACCTGTTGGATCCAGGTCAAAGCAGCCGAGACCACCGCGGCCAGGAGGAGGCCACCGATCAGACCCACGATGATCCCGTTCCCATGGCGGTTCGTCGGGGCGAGGACGTCGTTGACCAGCACTTGGAGGAAAGCAGGCAGGGCCAATCCGGGGACGATGAGCCCCAGCCCGGCCAGGATGCACATGGCCAGCGCTCCGCGCGCCCCCCGGAGCCGCGAGGCCAGGCCCCGGACGAGCGACGGCTCTGACCCGCTGGGCTCGAAATCGGGGCCCGGTACGAAGGTCATCACCACCCCGGTAAAGGCTTGATCGAAATCGCTCCAGTGCACGTGACGCGGACCGTTGGCCGGGTCATTGATCCAGACCCCGGAGCGGTTGGCCCCTTCCACCACGACGAAGTGGTTGAAGTTCCAAAAGGCGATGGCGGGCAGGGTTGTGGTGGCCAGGTCGGCCACTTCGAGCCGCAAGCCCTTGCTCTCGAGACCGAGCGAACGGGCAGCCTTCAAGACGTTGGCGGCCGAGGAGCCATCGCGGGTCACCCCGCACAGCACCCGCAGCTCCTCCAACGAGACCCAACTGTGGTGATAGCCGAGAACCATGGCCAAGGCGGCGGCCCCGCACTCGACCGCCTCCATCTGCAAGACCGTGGGCGTGTCCCGACGGTGAGCGCGGAACTCTCCCGTCAGCCCGTCAGGGGGCTCACCGGACGTCGTCGGAGGAGCGGTCGCTGTCGCCGGGCCGGCCTCAGTCATGATCCACGACTTCGGCCATCACGGTGCAACACGGTCCCAAGCCCTCAGGAGATGTAACTGATCGGATGCCGGGAGCCGACCACGATGGTCACGTCAGCGGGAAGGCCGCCGGTCAATGCCGCATAGCTCGGCCCCTCCCCGATCGACCAGGCGTACCCACTGGGGGTAGGTGCCGGCTGGAGGGACATCAGCACCTCGGTGACGGGGCCCGATGAGCTCACCTGCTGCACCAGGGACTCGTTCTGAAGAACCTCCTCCAACCGCTGCTGGGTGGCGGGAAATGGGGCGACCGACACGACCCGGCCCTTCAAGAA